>NZ_RAWF01000194.1:0-18913 GCF_003612075.1 Corallococcus sp. CA041A | reverse complement strand
CACCCTCCCTACGCTTTCATCGACCTGGTGACCAATCCCGTGTCTCCCGGAGGCCCGACGGCGAGCACCGATTTCCCCTCGGGGGGCAAGCCGGGGGCCCGGATCACCATTGACGCGGGAGTCGCGCAGCTCTCCAGCAACATGATCAAGCACATCATTACTCACGAGATTGGCCACGCCATCGGGCTTCGCCACTCGGACTATTACAACCGGAGCATCAGCTGCGGGACTGGCGGCAACGAGGGCACCGGTGGTGCCGTGGGAGCCATCCACATCACCGGGACACCGACGACCGCCGTGCCACTCGGCTCCCTCATGAACTCCTGCACGCCCTCCAGCACGACGGGCGAGTTCACGGCGAGCGACATCACAGCGTTGAACGCCCTCTATCCCGCCCCGTGACGACGGTCCGACCCGGTCCGCCCCCCGGGTCGTTCAGCGAATGAGGATGGGCGGCGCCACCGCCGCCGCCCTCCGTCAGCCAGACACGGATTACAGCCGGACCTGGAGCTCGTAGCGGCGGTTCTGCGCCTTCTTCGCCTCGGTGTTGTCCGGCTTCACCAGCATGCGCTCTGAGCCGAAGCCCACGGCGGTGATTTCGCCGCGGGGGATGCCTCGCGCGACGAGCTCCTTGACGATGGCCTCCGCGCGCTGCTCGCTGAGCGTCTTGTTCTTCGCGGCGTCACCCGTCGAGTCGGTGTGGCCGGAGACCTCGAACTTGTAGCTTTTGACGCCAGCGGCGACGAGCTGCTTCTTCGCGTCCACGAGGGCGTTGGTGAGCTTCTTGAGCTTCGCGTCGCAGCCGGGGGCCAGCTCGGCGGTGCCCGTCTTGAAGCTGCACTGGTTCTTGCGGCCCTCGTCCGTGAGCTTCGTGTTGACGCGCTTCTCCACGGTGGACTTGCCGGCGTCGCCCGCGGCCTTCTTGAGCGAATCCAGCGCGCCTTGCGCGGTGGCCACGCCCGGGACGGCCAGCAGCGATACGGCGATGCAGAGCGCCTTGAGCTTCATCCTTTGGACTCCTTGGGCTCCAGGGGGAAGGGAGCCGGAGCCAGACGCTGCCGAGGGCAGCGCGCCGCGTCCAGTGACACGGCGTGGGCCGTGGGGGCGCCTGCCGCCTACTCGCCCCGCTTTTTCTTTCCCCGCGCGACTTCTGTAGCCAGGGCGTCCAGCTTCGGCGTCCAGAACGCACGGAAGCGGTCCAACCAGGCGTCCACCTCCGCCAGCGGCGCGGCGTCCACGGCGTACAGACGCCGGGCGCCATCCACCCGCACCGTCGCGAAGCCGTTGTCCCGCAGGACCTTCAGGTGCTGCGAGACAGCGGACTGCGTGATGCCGAACTCACGCTGGATCACGTCCACGACCTCGCCCGAAGCGTGCTCGCCTTCCGCGAGCAGCTCCAGGATGCGGCGGCGGACCGGATCGCCGAGGACGTCGAAGGCGTGCATCAGCCCCCTGTATAGAACGCGGCCGTGCGCTCGGCCATCCCGCGTGCCACGTCCGGCGCCTCTCCGCCCGCCACGTGGGCGTCGGCCCAGGCCTGGGCGCTCGCGCGCATGAAGGTCTTCGCCTCGTCGGACGTCCCCCACGACGCGGCGGCCTCCGCGGCCACGTCCTTGCCCGTCTCCAGGTACATGCCCAGGCCCAGGAAGCTCAAATCCCAGCCCACGCCCGTGGCGCCAGGGCCGAACTGGCTCCAGAATTGCTCCACGTCCGCCGAGTGCACGATGTGCTCGAGCGTCAGCCGCGTGCCCTTCCCTTCCGGCGCCAGGCGGATGGTCACCCAGCTCATCCCGCCGTTCATCTCCCAGGTCAGGTCGAACGCCGAGGGCTTGTCACACCGGGTGATGGTGCCTCCCGCGTTCCCCTTGATCTGATAGCGGCCGCCCTTCTGCAGCTGGCCCTCGACGGGCGCGAACCAACGCGGGATGCGCTCGGCGTTGGTGACCGCGTCCCACAGGTCCTCGATGGTCGTGGGGTACACGCGCTGCGCGACGACCACGTGGGCCGGCTTGCCTTCGTAGTCACGTTCGACGCAGGTGCGGAACTGGGCGCCAATGAGCTGGTGAAGCATGTGTGGACCTCCTCCGTTCACGGAGTCACTACAGTCCGCACTAATATTAGTCAAATCTAATATGACTCCAGCGATTCAGCCGCGCTCCAGCAGGACGAACTCGAGGATGTAGGCGCGCAGCCGCTGGCGCGCGTCTTCGCTCATCGTCAACGTCGCTTGCGGATGGACGCGCGAGGCGAGCTCGAAGAGCACGAGCATGTCGACCATCCCGGCCTCGACGATGCGCTCCAGGCGCTCCAGGCCCTTGTCTGGAATCGTCGTGTCCGCGTCCGCGTCCTTCTGTTCCTTCGCGACCTCGTAGCCTGAGAGCGCGGCGCCCAGGCACTCGAGTTCCTCGGTGGAGGTGAATTGGGTGTCACTGTCGCTGCCCGTCATCTCCTTGCGATGCGAGGGTTCCCCCAGCCACAGAGCCTTGCACGCCGCGAACGCGAGCCACGCGGTGCCGTAGTGACCGTCGTACCTCGCCGCCACGCCGGTCTCCGTTCGCTCGGCCATGCCGCGCGGCACCACCACGTCTGGCGTGATGACGAGCCCGAACCCGGGATACTTCTTGAGCAGCGTGCGCAGCGTGGGCAGGCGCGGGTTGAGTACCAGCGCGGAGGCGAAGGCCTCGCGGGCCTCGGCACGCCGCCCCAGCCGCGACAACGCGTGCCCCATGAAGAAGTGCCCGCGATAGTCGTCGGGGTTGAGCTCGGCGGCCTTGCGGTAGTAGCCGAGCGCCTCCTCTGGCCTGGCGGCGAAGAGCGCCGCGTCGCCTCGGAAGATCCAGGCGTTCGCGCACGTCGGACAGGCCTCGGTGGCGCGCGCGTAGAACTTCGCGGCTTCGTCGAAGCGGTTGTCCTTGAAGTACGGCTCGGCCTCCGCGAGCAGGCGCTCTGACTCGGGGGTCTCGTGTGGCGGCGCGAGGGTGGCCGAGCCCCCTTCCCTCACGACTCGCGCATAGGGCAGCGGAGGTATCCGCTGGGGCCAGAGCGTGTCAGCCCATCCGTCCGGCGGGGAGTCCTTCTCACCCAGCTCGTACTTCACGGGCGAAGCCTCCATGCGTTGGAGGATCTCCGGCAGCGAAAGCAGGCCCTTCTTCTCCGCGGGGGCCGCCTGCACGGGCGCGGCGGCGCGAGGGGTGGCGGGCGTCGTGGCACAGCCGAAGGTGAGCGGCAGCAGCAAGAAGAGGAAGGAGCGATGCATGGTCCGCCTTTCTGGGCGTGAGCATCGTACGCCTGCCCCTCCGCTCCGCGTCACCCGCCCCTCATGCCTTCATCATGGTTCGCGCATGATCAGTCCTTCGTGTCGTCCACAAGCTGCACGGGGACACCGGGCTCGACGGGGTCTCCGTCTGCGTCCTGGAGGTCCAGCGGTCCGGTGGAGAGGACCCAGACATCCAGGGTCGCGTCGTCGTCGGTGTTCCCCACGCACGCCAGGGTGATTTCGCACGTGGGGCACGTGCCGGAGACACCAAGCCGGGCCCTCAATGACGGATGAAGCGCCTCCACGTCGATGGGGCGCAGGTAGGTGAACCGATAGGTGTCCGCACCGATGGACACCGCGCCTTCAGGGGCCTCGCTCCGCTCCTGGTCGCGAACCTCCATCGGTCCCCGGCCCGCGAAGTATGCGTAGCGGTTGCCCCGCTCGGGCGCGAAGCCCACCTTCGCGAAGACCGGCTCGTAGGTCTTCGTGTCCTGGAAGTGCCGCCGCTGGAGCGCGTACCAGGCCTTCAGGTTCGACTTGCACTCCGCCGCGCGGGCGCGCTGTCCGAAGCGCACGAAGTTGCGGACCGTGTTGACAACCACCACGCCCAGACACGAACAGGCCATCACGCCAAGGACGATGAAGACCCACTTCCGGCGGGAGCGACTCTCCTCACCCGTGCGGGTCCCTGCGTCCTGATTCACGGCCTCACTCCTCGCCCGCGAAGGCGGAGACCACCCGCTCGATGACGTCGCGGCCGGCCTCGTCCGTCGCATCGGCGGTGGCCCATATCAGCCAGTCTCCGTTGACCGTCACGGCGCCGTGCTTCCCTTCGGGCACCTGTTTCCTCAGCCGCGCATCCGCCGTGGTCGCGTCACCGTAGCTGTCGAACAGGTAGACCGACGCTCGGGCCGAGCACGACGTCCAGGTCTGGCCGAAACCCGCGAGGGCTCCGAGCTCCTGGGCAGTGGGGACCGGCTCGGCCGGCAGGACCACGTCGCTGCCAGTGCCATGGCGCAACAGTGCCTCACCACGATTGAGGGACGGGGCATCCGGATTCATGGGGCTCCTTGGCGGCAGGCGCTCCTCGCCGGGTTCCTCCGCGCGCGGTGACGGGCCGCTTGAACACGCGCAGAGCAGCAGTGGGACGAGCAGCGAGAGGCGAGATCGCATGACTCCCTGCGATAACACCTCCCCGCACCGCACCGCCAGCCGCCCTCCGCGTCACTCATTCAGCCAGCGCGCGGAGGACACCTTGTCGTTGAAGCCCCAGGCCTTGCTGTTCAGGTTGGCTTCGTGGAGCGTGCCGTCGCCCACGAGGTCCCTGTAGCTGCCCTTGTAATTCGAGTCGTCGTAGAGCCGCACCCGGTAGCCCGGCGGAATGCACCAGCGGACCGACGAGGTCTTGTCGTTGAACCTGTCGACGTCGTCGAAGCGCGCCCAGTTCTTCAGGCCCTGGTCCTCGAAGTCGAAGATGACGCCTCGGTCGCTGAAGTTGGAGTCGTCGTAGAAGTCGACGTAGGCGTGCCAGATGTCCGTGCGGCAGCGGGTGTCCGCCCAGATGCCGCGGAACTCCACCATCTTCACCGTCGAACCGGGACCGTCATCCGCGTGCTCGGTGCCGTAGAGGATGAGGCCGCGGTCGGGCCCCACGAAGAGACCCGCGGCGGCGTCCAGGTTGCACTGCCGTGAGCCATCGTTGCTGCAGTACAGGTGCTTGGAGGCGACGTGCTCCAGGCGCATGTGGCCGTCCAGGTGCACCCGGTACAGGTGCGCGTAGTCGTCGCTCACCGCGCCCCAGCGCAGGCCCCCCAGCCGTGTGCCCACCAGGTAGAGCTGTGAGTCATTGCAGTCCGTCACGAAGTTGAGGTTCTGGAAGGCGCCCCACTGCCCGTCCGGCAGCTCCGACTTCCGCCACGTGTCGACGCGCACCCACTGGTTGGTCGCGGAGTGGAGGTCGGCCTCCGAGGAGCGGAAGACCTCCAGCGTGTTCGCGTCCACCTGCCCGAGCAGGAGCAGGAAATGCCCGTCCGACAGCTTCGTGAACGAGGCCGTGCCCGCGGTCGCCGTTTCACCGTGGACAAAGGCAAACGGGCTCGGCGTCAGGGATGGGTTGTAATCATAGAGCGCGATGCGCCCCAGACCGGGCCCCTGCTCCATGGGCAGCGCCAGGATGCTGCCCACCGCCTGCATGCCGCCGCCGTGGCGGTAGCCGTCCAGCACTGGCAGCGCCGCCACCGCGGCGTCCGCGCCCGGCGGAGAGGTGTCCTCGGGCTTCTTGATGGAGGGGCTCAGCCGGTTGGAGCGGAAGCGACCACCCTCCCCATTACGGGTGGCCATGTGCACCAGGTGCCCCACGTTGCCCCCGGGGGCGTCATCCCGCTTGGACAGGACGAGGAGGCGTCCCGAGCGGGTCGACAGGCGCTGGATGCCTTGCCAGTGATTGCTGCCCGGGTAGGCCACGTTGAGGTTGAACGGCCCGGGTTGGAAGCCGAGCACCTCGCCGTGATCCCTCAACTCCTGGAAGCGCAGCGGCACATCAGGGCTGCACAGGTTGCAGTCCGGGCTTCCCCAGATGCAGGAGGTGTCGCCTCCAAGTCCGAGGGCCAGTGGAGCCGCGGTGGCAGCGAGGGCCTCACGAGGAACCGCGGCGGGCTCGCGGGCCTCTGGCTCACAACCCGCGAACGCCAGCAATCCCGCCAGCGACAGGGCCGCGGCGGGCCCGTAACGACGATGGATGTGTTGCATGGTTCTTTGGCCTGCCCCCGTGGCTACGGATCCTGCGGCACCTGCGGGCAGTTCGGCCCCGTGCAGATGGGGCCGCAGTCCAAGCACCAGCCCATCTCGTGGGCCTCGCAGAGGTAATCCCCGCACGTCAGGCTGCCAGACAGTTCCACGGGCCCACGCCACCACAGGGACATTCTGACCCGAGCGCGGACTCGCCCTGCGCCAGCGACGTGGAATCCATGTCCACGCTGCCGCACGCGGCAAGCAATCCCAACGACACCGACGCGAACACCATCAACAGACGTGCTTTCACGAAAGGCTCCCGGTTGGAGGGACTCTCAGTGATAGCACAGCCCTACTCCGCGCCGCGGGCCCGCCGCCACTCATCCACGGAGAGGTGGTCGTATTGCACGGTGGCGAGGAGGACGACGTAGAAGCCCAGGTAGGTCATCTGGATGCTCGCCGCGTTCCAGTTCTGCGCGGAGCAGGCGCCTCCAATGAGCAACATCATCAGCAGCGTCCCCGCCACGAGAACCCGCCGCACCTCCACGCCCACCAGCAGCAGGAGCCCCACCACCGCCTCCGCCACCGGGATGGCCAGGCTCACCGCGTACACCCACGAGGGCGGCAGCGGGCTCTTGTCGAAGGAGTCGCGCATGCCCACCGCGAACGCCGTGAGCTGCGGCAGGCGGAAGAGGCCGTGGAGCGCGATGTTCATCCCCAGGCCCACCCGGGCCAGGGCGTGCGCGAGGCGTGCGTTGTCGACAGGCTGCGAGGGCGCGGGCATCGGGAAACCTCCAGAGGCTTCCCGTGTCCCTCTGAACGCCCGCGAGGACAAGGCTCGCGGGCGTCAAATCATTCTTCGATGGACTCGAAGGATGCGCGTCAGTCCCAGCGGCTGGTGAGCTTCAGCTTCCACTCGCGCAGCTTGCCGTTGCCCACGCCCGACGGGTTGACGATGTGCAGCTTCCACAGGCCGTTGATGGTGCCGTCGCGGGGGATGCCGCGCGTCACCGGGATGCGCTTGGGCGGCGTGCCCTCGTTGGGGCCGTCCCACAGGAGCGCCGTCTCACCGCCCGGATCCTCCAGCGTGAGCACCAGCTTGGACGGGTTGTTGTGCGCCAGGTCCAGCTCCACCGTGATGTCCTCCGGCACCGTCGCCAGGCCCACCACCGCCTGCGTCGCCGTCAGCGGCGTCGTGTTGCCCTGCAGCGTCAGGTCCGCGTACGCCGTGAACTCGCCCGACATCCACGCCGGACGGCACCAGCCCTCCGTCGCGCCCGAGTCCAGGCCGTGGCACGCCAGCCCCTCCTGACACGGCACGAAGCGCGAGCACGACTCGTGGTCGCCCGGGATGGCCAGCGTCGTCACACAGCGGCCGTAGAGGCTGGAGCCGTCATACGGCTTGCCCTCGCAGTGGAGGTTCGTCCCGCACGTCCCCGCGCCCGTGCACGGGTCGCCTTCCTCGCCCAGCTGCGTGGCCGCCTTGAGGTTCTGGAGCGCCACCGTGTTCACGGCCGGCAGCCGGCCCAGCTTCAGGATGTCGTAGAAGGGCCGCGCCGCCACCATCGCGTTCGCCGCCGCCGAGGGCACGTTGTACGTGGACTGCAGCGCCGTCAGCGACTGCGTGTTCACCACCGCCAGGACCCGGCGCGCCTCCGCGACGTTGAACGACACGCCCTGGTACGTGCCCACCCAGCCGTCCACCGGCAGCTCCACCCGGCCCGTGCCCCGGGCGTACGCCTCCAGCGCCGCCAGCGCCGCGGGCCCCACCTGGGGCAGCGCGTCCACCTGCTCGATGGAGACGAAGCGCTTGTCATCCGCCGTGTGCGAGATGCCGTCCGGCCCGAAGCGGTAGTTGATGATGCTCTGCGCCGCCAGCGCGTTGAGCGGCACCTGCGTGTCCAGCACATTGAAGGTCAGGGCGTACTCGTTGAGGAACATCACCACCCCGATGCCCGCGGGCGTGCCCGTGGCCAGCTCCTGCGTCTGCACCGCCAGCGCTTCGGCCGGCGTGTCCGACACCGCGGCAGCGCCGCAGCTCAGGAGGAGGGGGACCGAGGAAAACGACAGAAAACGACGGAGTCTGGAGTTCATGGCGTCCATGTACTCCAAGAAAGGCCGCGTGTCGGTGACCGTTCAGGTTCTCTCTTGATACAGGGCGATGACGCCGTGGACCTGGTCGGTGACCTGCTGGAGGCGGTCCGCCGCCGCGTGGGTGGCCTCCACGCGGGCCACCGAGGCCTGCATCAGCGCCGTCAGGTCCGACACGGCGGTGAAGATTTGTGCCACGCCCGCCGACTGCTGGCTCACCGACGCCGAAATCTGGCGGACGGCGTCCACGTTGCCATTCACCAGCCCGGACAGCATGCCCAGCCGTTCGCCGGAGGCGCGGATGGTCTCGATGCCCCGGCCCATGCGCTCGCCACCCTGGCGGGTGAGGTCCACCACCCCCTGGATTCGGGAGCGCGTGTCATCCAGCACCGCGCGCACCTGCTGCGTGGCCGTGACGGACTGGGTGGCCAGGCCCCGGATCTCCCGCGCCACCACCGCGAAGCCCCGGCCCACCTCTCCGGCCCTCGCCGCCTCGATGGCCGCGTTGATGGCGAGCACGTTGGACTGGTCCGCCAGGTCCTGCACGGTCCGGGTGATGCCGGCGATCCGCTCGGTGTACGCCGCGAGTTCCTGGATGCGCGCGGAGAGGTCCTCCGTCTGCGCGCGCAGGTCCGCCAGTCCCTCCACGCTCCGGCCGATGGCCTCCTCCACCGCCGCGCCCACGTCCCCGGCCTGCTGCGTGGCATTCAGCACCCGGGCCGCCTGCTCCGAGGCGACCAGCGACGTCTGACGGATCTCCTCCGCCGTCACCCGCGTCTCCTCCAGCGCGCGGGCCTGGCGGGAGAGCTCGTGGCGCTGCTCGCCGGTGGACTCCGTCAGCGTCCGCACGGAGTCGCGCAGCGCGTCCGCGGAGCCCATCAGCGGCCGGACGACCTGCTCCTCCACCGCGGTCCGGGACAGCTCCAGCTGCGCCTCGCGCCGCGCGGACTCCCGGAGGTCGCGCCGGCCCTGCACGCAGGAGGCGATGAGGAAGATGTCCTCGAACGCCACCCACGCGGTGTGCTCCATCCACCGCCAGGACTCGCGGGCGTGCATGCCGAAGATGGACTCCGGCCAGAGCAGGCCGCGCAGGAGGTGGTCCGCCGCCACCACGCCGCTGAAGGTGAGCAGCACCTTCCAGTCCCGGTAGATGGAGAGCAGCGCCAGCGAGCCGAAGATGTGGAAGTGCGTCTCGATGCGGCCGCCCATCAGGTGGATGAGCAGCCCGGACATCAGCGCCTGCCCCACCGCGATGACGTGCCGTGTGGACTCGAGGCCGGGCCGCGTGAGCGCGAGCACCACCGGAAGGCCGCCCAGGAGCAGGCCCAGCCCCACCGCGGCCACCACGTGGGAATGGACCGTGCTCTGCAACCCCTCCCAGGCCCGGGGCGACAGGTACACCGCCGCCGCGATGCCGCCCAGCCACTGCAACGCCATCAGGACCACGAAGGTCCGGTCCGTCCGCCGGCCCAATGACAGACACTGCGCATCGAACAGCTGGCGCGCACGCTCGGACACGACCGATTCGGACAGCTGGATTCTCATCACGTGTCATCACCCGCGGGCGTGAGCGGTGTTTCGAGGGCACAGCCAAAAACAGGCGCGGTGGAGGGGCTGGAGGCCTCCGCGTCCAGAAGGTCCCGGATGGCACCGCCCCCCTCGCTGTCACCTTCGTGGCCTCGCGAGGGGGTGATGCCGCCGGCGAAGCGCTCCACTCCGTCCGGCGAGAAGAGGACCAGCTGTCCCGAGGTGCGCGCGCCCAGCTCGTGCGCCACCTGCCCGTCCACGTCCGCCACCACCTCCACCCCTGGCAGGGCCACGGCGCGCGTCCACAACTCCGAGCGCTCGAAGCCCGGCGGGGCTTCACGCGGCGCCCAGACGAACACGTGCGTGGAGAGCCGCGCGCCGTGCCGGTCCAGGAGCTTCGCCAGCTCCGACAGCGTCGCGCGGGAACACGGGCACCGCGGGTGGAGGAAGACGAGCAACGTCCACATGCCCGGCGCCCGCGTGAAGCGCTCCGGCAACCGGACAGGGGGCGTGGCCGCGAGCCCCGCGACATTCGCCCGCGCTCCCATGAGCCCCAGCCCCAACACGCTCGCCACGAGCCAGCCACCCACCAACCACGGCAGCGCCCGGCGCCGGAGCGCACTGTGTTTCAGGCCCTCGTCATGGGACGCCCGGGCCGGGGCATCCGCGGGGCCCTGCGAGACAACCGGGGCGGACATGCATGGTCATGCTGAAGAATTCCCGTGCCAATGGCAACGCGTATTCAAGCAACCAAGTCCATACACTCCCCAGCCCGGGAACAACGACAAGCCCGGTCGTCAGCCTCTTCCGGGAGAGAAGCCCGCCTTCCTGCGGGCAAGCCCGGACTTCTACCCCTGAATTCTTGTTATCACCGTTCCCAGAGCCGGATTTCGGTCCCTGCACGGCGCACGAGCAGCGGGCTCGCGGCGCCGTCCACCGGCTCGATGCGGCCCGGAAGCGTCGCGGACTGGACGCACCTCCAACCGCGCGTGGCGAGCGCGGCGTGCACCTGGGCGCCGAAGCCTCCGCCATAGGACGTGAGCAGGTGGGACGCGCGCAGCCGGTTCAGCAGGTCGCGGCCGGCGTCCTCGGACAGGTAGTAGAGCACCTCCGCGAGCAGCACCAGGTCCGCCTCCAGCGCCACGTCCTCCGCGCTGGCCTCGACGATCCGCACACGCGCGTGGCTGCCCAGCCGCTCGCGCAGGCGCGTGACGAAGCGGGGCTCGGACTCCACGGCGCGGACGTTCGCCTCCGGGAAGAGCGTCAGCAGGTGCTCGGTCATGAGCCCCTCGCAGGCGCCCACGTCCACCACGCGCCGGGGCGCGCCCGCGTCGCGCAGCGTCCCGAGCACCTTCGCGGTGAGGGCGAAGCGCTCCCCCTCGTAGGTGGATTGGGCAAAGCCCCAGGGGTCCGCGAGCTCGGAGAAGATCTCCGGCTTCGTGAGGGAAAGGGCGCGCACCACGTCCGCGGCCCGCACCTCCGCGAAGGCCTCGATGCCGGGCCCGTCACGCACGGGATCCGTGCAGGCGCCCGCGCGGGCTCCGTCCGGACGCTCCCGGTAGAGCGCGTTGAGCAGGCCCAGCTTCCGCTGGAAGGCCGCGTCGTCCAGCACCGTGCAGGCGGTGGGCCTGGCGCCCGTCGCGGGGACCCACAGTCGCTCGAAGACGCGGCTGACGAGCAGCGCCACCTCGCGGTGCAGCGGGGCGTCCTCCTGCGGGCTGTGCGTGAAGACGCGGACGTCGCCCCGGGAGCGCTGCTCGCGGCACCACGGCCCCACCTCCGACGGGGACAGCAGGAGGTGCGTGCTCCTCGCGCCCAGGGCCCGGCCCACGGCCTCCAGCTCCCGGCCCGCGCTCCCGTCCTCCGTCACCACCGCGACGTCCGCCCCCGGCGCCACCGTGCTGAACAACCGGACCACATCCTCCGGGTGTGCCACGACGATGAGCGCCGGGGCCTGCTCGTTCTCAGCCATGTTCCGCGCTCCACATTGAAAGGGATTCCGCCAGGGGCTCAGCCATGGGCCGCGCTCCAGTCGGACACGTCCTGCGCCGCCTCCTTCGGGAAGCGGAGCAGCGGCAGCAGCTGCTCGCGGATGAGCGGCTCCCAGTGCAGCCGCTCCGACAGCGCCCAGCCCGTAGCGAGCAGGAGGCGGCCTTCGTGCGCATCACGCGGAAGCCGCCGCACCACCTCCTCCGCCACGCGCTCGGCGGTGCGCAGCTCCTCATCCCGCAGGACGCTGGCGGGCAGCGCCTTCCAGGTCTCCATCGAGTGCGCCAGGCCCGCGACCCGAGCATCCGCCACCGGGTCCGACACCACGAGGTTCGGATGCGCGGCCTCCGACAGCCCCTGCCGCTCGCACACCGCCTTCAGCGCACGCCGGGCGCCGCTGGCTCCAGAGATGACGCAGATGGCGCCGCAGCCCAGGGCCTCCAGCTGCGCCAGGCCATAGGACTCGTACAGCGACTGCCCCAGGGACACGTCCGTGGCGCGGTGCAGGTCGTCCCGCGTGAAGTCCAGGCCCGCGGGCCACGTGGGCTGGTTCACCAGCGCGATGTGCAGGCCCGTGTCCTTCGCGTTGAACGCGTCCACCCGTGCCTTCAGGGCGCGTAGGTTGTCGGACGGCTCCGCCTCGTTCCACTCCGTCACCATCATCAGCAGCGCGGGCTTGCGCTCCGGTGGCAGCAGCGTGGCCAGGTGCTCGCACACGTCCACGTCGCGCCAGAGTCCCTTGCAGACCTCGTCCCGCGCGATGTGCGTGAGCAGCAGGCGGAAGTCCTTCCCCCACGACTTGCGCGCATGGGCCAGCACCTTCGCGCGCGCGGCCTCCTTCGCGTCCCAGCCCGTCTCGATGGGCCGGTGCCCGTGGGGCACCACCGTCACCGGCTGGAGCGCATAACGCACATCCAGGAACCGCAGCTCGTCCGCCACGGACGCGCTCACCGCGCCCACGCGGTCACACAGGTGGCCGTTGCGCAGGATTTGAAAGTTGGGCCAGGTGCTCACGGGGTACACCTGGTCCAGCGTCTTCCCCTGCTCCAGCCCCAGCCGCTGGATGTTGTAGAAGCGCGCGTCGGACGCGCCCTGCCCTGCCTCGCCGTACTCCACGAGCACGCGGGGCGTGCGCACCTCGCCCGCGTAGTACACGGTGCGGCACCAGCGCCGCCCGTCGAGCAGCGCCTTGTACGCGAGCGGCAGCGACAGGTGCTCCTGCGCCAGGATGACGGTCCCCGCCCCGTCCTTCGGGCGCAGCCGCTCCAGCGCGTCGAAGACGGGCTCCGCGAGCACGATGGCCAGCATCGCGTCGTGGTCCAACGCGGGCGCGTCCAGGAGGCCGTGCCGGACCGCCTTGCGGAACAGGCGGTTGACCCAGGGCGCCGCGCCCAGCCGCGTGCCGAAGCGCTCTCGCCACACGCGTGACAGCCCCCGCCACGCCGCCGGCCGCGGCCCCCGGCAGTCGAACGGGAGGTCCACCCCGAGCAGCGTGTGCAGCCGCGCGAGGAACTTCGGCAGCGTGCCCATCCTCACCCGGTAGCCCCGGAGCACGTCCGTGAGGTCCACGAGCAGCACCTCCACCGGACCGCCCGGAGCGTCGCGCCGCCCGTAGACGAACGACACGTCGTGCTGCTCCTCCACCGGCCGGAAGACGCGCGCCCACCGCTCCGGGTTGTCCCGGCGCAGGCCGCTGTAGAACACCTCGCCGTGCGTCTCCAGGTCGCGCGCCAGCGACTCCTCCGGCGCGTAGCTCCCCAGGCCGCACGGCCGCACCGTGGGGCTCACCAGCAGCGTGCGCGGGAAGGCCTGCCGGTACTCGGGCGCGGACAACAGGTGCTCCAGCACCACGCCCATCCCGCCCAGCGTGCGCGTGGCCTCATAGGAGAGGTGCACCAGCATCTCCCCCTCCGCCCAGGGCTCCCGCGTGCTCATGGCGCCACCGTCCACACGCGCTCGGCCATTCCCCGGCCCGCGCCCAGCCGCCGCGCGTGAGACTCCACCGCGGGCAGCGTCTGGGGCTCCAGCTGGCTCGCGTAGAAGGACAGCCCGCGCAGCTTCGCGGACCACAGCGTCGTCACGTCCAGGCACCGGGGCGACAGCCCGAGCGCCCACGCGTAGTCGACGATTTCATCCTCCGGGTGGTGCGCGGAGTACGGCAGGTCCTCGTAGTAGACGACGTTGCGCTCGCCGCGCAGGGCCCGCACCGCGTCGCGCACCATCAAGTGGTCCGCGTGGCTGGAGATGCCCAGGGGCACGTAGCAGACCGCGTCCTGGGACACGGTCGCCAGCACCTCGTCCAGCGCCAGCAGCACGCGCGAGGCCAGCGCCGACCGCGCCTCCTCCGACTCCACGGGGCCGCCCGGTGGCGCGCGCAGGCTGGTGTCGCGGAAGCCCAGGTGCACCAGGTCCAACCCGTGCGCCCGGGCGAATCTCCGGTCCTCGCCCATCCGCAGCGACGTCACCGACATGGCCCGCGACGGGTCCACCGGCAGCACGAACTCCCAGCAGCTCTGGGAGAAGACCGTGACGAGCGTGGGCACGATGCCCCGGGGCACGTCGAGCAGGCTCGCGTACGCCCCCAGCGCCACGTCGTCCGGATGCGGGGAGAAGAAGACGTGCTCCGGCCCCTCGTTCCTTCCATTGCGCGCGCGCTCAGCCACGGGCGCCTCCCGCGAGCGGCGGCGCGGGCCACGCGTCCAGCGGCAGGTCGTGCAGGTCGCCCTCGGGCGTCACGAAGCCCAGGACGACCACGCGCTCACCGTCGTTGTGCACCGTGTGCCGGAACGCCCGCACCGGCGCGTCCAGCTCGCGCGTCAGCCCTTCGGAGAAGCGGCCGGAGGTGATGAGCCAGTGCCCTTCGTCGTTGGGCATGAGGCGCGGCGTGTTCCCGTCCAGCCACACCAGCCCCGGCCGGGACTCGCCCAGGTTGAAGGTGAAGAAGCTCTTGTCCGAGTGCGGCTCCGACGCGTGCGCCACCACGTCCCGCCTGCGCCGCGCGGTGCTGGGCGCGTGGTACTTCACGAACCGCACCGCCCCTTCCGTGCGGCGGCGGAACAGCCGCGTGAGCCCCCCGGCGCGTAGGCCGTAGCCCAGCTCCAGCGCCTCCAGCAGCACGACGCCCACGGCGTGACAGGCGTCGTACGCATCCTCCGAGGCCTCCAGGAGCTCCCGCACCGGCTCCGGCACCACGCGGCGGCGGAAGACCGCCCACGTCGCGGGCTTGGCCATGAAGGCCTCGATGGGCTGCCGCACCACCGGCGACTCCGGGTACCAGGTGGCGTTGTAGCCCGTCTCGAACACCGAGGCCGCGGGCAGCAGCGCGTGCAGGTACGGATGCGCCAGCAGCGCGTGCTGGAAGGTTGCCTCGTAGCGCTCGAACAGACCCGCCAGGGCGTGCCGCTCCAGGAAGGCCGTGGGTCGCTCCAGGTAGAAGAAGCCGCGCTCCGACAGCTGGGTGACGAGGCGCCGCGCGAAGGACTCCCGCTGGCGCGGCGTCCCGGACACGAAGTCCTCCAGCTTGAGCGGCCGGATGCCCGTGAAGCGCTGGGGCTGACGGCGCACGAGGCCGTCCCGCGCGGAGGTGAAGGGTCTGGGTGGCAGGGACGGTGCCGGTGTCCGTGGCGCGGTGGCGGGCATGGGATGTCGGGTCGTCATGGGTGGGAATCAGGCGGGAACGTGTCGCAGGCTACGGGTGGCGTCTGACATGCGTGGCTCCCCCCGCCTCCGGACCCGGGCCCAATGCCTCTCAAACCCAGTCACCTCCCAGGTTGCCCGGCACACACGCGCCGTCATTCACGCGTGCGAGGGTCGCGCTCCGTGAACGGGGGGCCCAGGGCTCGCGTCTAATTCCTGTCCTGCCTCCGCATGCGAGACGTCTGATCATCACTCGCTCCGGCCGCGTGCGGGTTCACCGCCCGGCACGGCTGACGCGTCATGCAGCTCCGCTGACGTGTCACACGGCGACGAAGATGACGCTCCGTCGCGCGTCCAGGTGCGCGTCTCGTCCGGACAACCACGGCGCATGAGCGCGGCATGTCGCTTGCTGTCTCCCTCCGCACTTGTTCCAGGAGAATGCATGCGCTTCATGAGCGGAGTCGTCGTCGCGGTCGGTCTTCTCGGGTGCGGTGGTCCGGAGGCCGAGCAGGCCCCCTTCGAGACAGTGGGTCACACGGACCAGGAGATCGTGGGAGGCATCGAGGCCCGGCCGAACTCCCACCCCTGGATCGTCAGCCTGCAGCAGTACGGCAGCCATTTCTGCGGGGGCAGCCTGGTGCGAGTGGGCGACAAGGAGGAGAGCGACATCGTCATCACCGCGGCCCATTGCGTCTATGACGGTCTCGCCAACGCCACTGCGGTCGCCGGGGCGCATGACCTGTACAACCCCACGTCCACGCAAGTGACAGCCCGGGTGACGAAGGCCGTCTACCACCCGCAGTACAATCCGGACACGACGCTGAACGACATCGCCGTCCTCAAGCTCGACAAGCCCATCAAGTTCGACACGACCGTCGCCAGGGCTTGCGGCCAGTCCTCGGGCATGCGCCCCAACCTCGCCCCCACGCTCGCGGGCGGCAACACGCGCGTCCCTGTCTGCCTCCCCTCCTCCGGGGCGCGCGTCGCGGACAACACGATGGCGACGGTCGCGGGCTGGGGACTGACACGCGAGGGGGGTTACGACACGTCAAGCATCCTGCTGCAGGTGGGCGTCCCCGTCCTCAGGCATCAGGACGTCGCCAATAGCTACAGGTCACAAGGAATCAGCATCGACGAAAATGCCATGTTCGGGGCTGGGTACAAGCAGGGGGGCAAGGACGCATGCCAGGGCGACAGCGGCGGGCCGCTCGTCGTCCAAGGCTCCCAAGGCTACGTGCTCCAGGGCATCGTGAGCTTCGGGGTGGGCTGCGCACGGGCAGGACTGCCCGGCATCTACACGCGCGTCTCCAACTACATCCCGTGGATCAACACGCAGATCCGGACCCTCAGCGCCGTCAGGTAGGGCGCGCGGGGCCTTTCACCCTATGATGGCCGCCGGCTCTGGAATGGGACGTCCCAGAGCCGGACAGCCTCCAAGGCAGCACGCGGGAAGCATTTCAACAGAACTCGAACTGACGAAGCGGCTGACGGGGCTCCGCGAAGACGTGGGCGACCTGTGAACCGGAGCTGCCGGCCCCCTGACAGGATTGCCCACCCGACTGCAAGCCACGCCTCATCTGATTTGCAGCGGGAGACTCGCAATGTCTGGGATGCCGAGCCCCAGTTGGCCGGAGTAGTTGCCGCCCCAGGCCCAGATGGTGCCGTCCGTCTTCACGGCGAACGAGTGGACATCACCAGCGGTGAGGGCCACGACGTCCATCAAGCCCGGCACCTGCACGGGGGTGTACCAGCTGTTATTGTGGAGAGGCCCAAGCCCCAACTGGCCGTTGAAGTTGTCGCCCCAGCCCCAGACGGTACCGTCTGCCTTGAGGGCCATCGAGTGGAGGCGGCCTGCGGCCAGGGCCGTCACGCCGGTCAGGCCCCGCACCTGCATCGGCGTGAAGACTTCCACCCACGTGTCGTCGCCGAGTTGGCCGGAGTAGTTTGTGCCCCAGGCCCAGACGGTGCCGTCTACCTTGAGCGCTAGAGAATGCAGCATGCCAGCAGACAGGGCTACCACGTTGGTCAGTCCAACCACCTTCACGGGCGTCAACTGCTCAACGCCCATACCATCTCCCAGCCCACGGCCGTAGCCCCAAGCCCAGACGGTTCCGTCTGATTTGAGGGCCAGGGTGTGCTCGCGTCCCGCAGCGACGGCAACCACTGCTGTCAAGCCCGGTACCTGCACCGGAATGAGGCTGCCCTCCGACGTCCCATTTCCCAGCGCAGCGCCGGAGCCCCAGGCCCAGACGGTGCCATCCGCCTTCCGTGCGATGGAGTGGTAGTTACCAGCGGCAACAGCAATTACACCGCCAAGGCCCTGCACCTGCACCGGCGTGGCGCGGTACGTCGTCGTCCCATCGCCCAGCGCGCCGCCGCCGTTACTACCCCAGGCCCAGACGGTGCCATCCTGCGTCAAGGCGAGATTGTGGTCGTCGCCAGCGGCGAGGGACGTGACGCCCGTCAGGCCCGCAACCTGAACTGGATTGATTTGGCGGGTGCTCGTCTCGTCCAAGAGACTGCCCCATATCCAAGCGGTACCATCCGCCTTGACCGCAAGGGCATGCCTGTCGCCTGAGTCCATTTGGCTGCAGTTGGTAAGCAGAGACCGAGTTGGGTTGGCAAAACGTTGGGGAAAGCTACCCCAAACCCAGACGGTGCCGTCCTGCTTCACGGCGAACGCAGTATCGTTACCGCCTGCCGCGAGGGATGTGACGCCCGTCAGTCCCTGCACCTGCACCGGCGTGCGACGGTGGGTGGTCGTCCCGTCTCCGAGCTGACCTGAGTAGTTGTCGCCCCAGGCCCAGACGGTCCCGTCCTGCTTCAGGACGAGCGCGTATTGGTTGCCTGCGGAGAGGGCCGCGACGCCCGTCAAGCCCGGCACCTGCTGGGGCGTGAGGCGCGCCGTCGTCGTCCCGTCGCCGAGCTCGCCGGAGTTGTTGCCGCCCCAGGCCCAGACGGTCCCGTCTTGCTTCAAGGCAAGCGAATAGGAGTTGCCAGCGGAGAGGGCTGTGACGCCCGTCAAGCCCGGCACCTGCTGGGGCGTGAGGCGTGCCGTCGTCGTCCCGTCGCCGAGCTGGCCGGAGTAGTTACTGCCCCAGGCCCAGACGGTGCCGTCTTGATTCAAGGCGAGCGAGTGGCCGTAGCCCCCAGCGAGGGCTGTCACGCCCGTCAAGCCCTGCACCTGAACGGGTGTTAACTTTGCGGTTCGCGTCCCATCGCCAAGCTGGCCGACGTCGTTGTTCCCCCATGCCCAGACGGTACCGTCTGCCTTGACCGCCAGAGAGTAACTCTCGCCCGCAGCCAGGGCTGCCACGGCCGTCAAACCCGCCACCTGAACTGGCGTCAACTTTCCAATGGTCGTCCCGTCGCCGAGCTCACCGGCGTTGTTGCTGCCCCATGCCCAGACGGTACCGTCTCCCTTGACCGCCAGTGAGTGGTAGTTGCCCGCGGCCAGGGCTGTCACTCCGTCGGCCAGTCCCTGTATCAGCACGGGGGTCAGTCTCACGGCAGTCGTCCCGTCTCCCAGTTGGCCGTTTTCGTTGTTTCCCCAAGCCCAGACGGTGCCATCTCTCGCACGTCCGAATCCAAAGCCACTGCCAGCGGCGACAAGAGCGACGGCGCTTCCCGCGTCCGCAGAGGTCCCCGCATCCATGTCCCCCTGCGCTCCCGCGTCCTCCCCCC
>NZ_RAWF01000193.1:0-19086 GCF_003612075.1 Corallococcus sp. CA041A | reverse complement strand
GGACGGTTGTTCCCGGAGCGTCTGCGCGACTCGCAGCGGCTGGAGACCGCCGTGGACCGCCAGCGGGAGGCCCCCACCCGCGCGCCGCCGCCCACCCGCACTCCGCGCTGACATGACGATGCGCCACCTCCCCCGCACACCGCGCGCGTGAAGGCGCGGCATGCGGGGGCGGAGCACAAGGACTGTTCGAGGCTTCCATCCCGTCCGCGCTACGAGCGCTTGAGCGGGTCGATGTCCGCGTCCGCGCGGTAGCCGGCGCGGCGCTTCTCCTCGTCCACGTTGGGCTCGGTGCGCACCACCTTCACGTCCTCCAGCTCCTCGTGGCGGACGCGGCCCTCCATGCTACGGCGCTCCTCGATGGGGCGCTTGTGGATGGTGATCTCCTCGTCCGTGTACGCGCGCTTGGTCAGCTCCGCCTCCTCCGCGCTCAGGGGGATGCGGATGGTCTCCTCCCGGAAGTCCGCCACGTCGCCGGGAATGTTGTCGCCCTTCACCGCCCGGCGCACCACCTCCACCTCCTCGTGGCGCAGCGGGACCTCCACCGTCTTCCGCTCCTCGACGACAATCTTGCGCACCTGCGCCTCGCCCGCGGAGCGCTGGCGTTTGGTGACGCCCAGCTCCTCATGGTGCGTGCGCAGCGTGACGTCCTCGTTCGCGATGCGCTCGGCGGCTCGGATGTCGGTGCGCAGCTCGCGCTCCTCGGCTCGGATGTCGGTGCGCAGCTCGCGCTCCTTCAGCTCCCGGTCCTTGATGCCGACCTTCTCCGCGCCGGTCCGGGCCACGTCTCCGACCTTCGTGGTGCCCGTCTTCAGCCCCGCGCCAATGCCACCCATGGTGCCGCCGGTGGCCGTCGCCGCCGTCGCGCCCACGGCGCCGGCGTCGGACAGCCCTCGCAGCGCCTCGCGGCCGTGGTTGAGGTAGATCTCCCCGTTGCGGATGTCGCTCACCTCCAGGTAGCGGACCAGGTAGTCCTTCGGGAAGAACATCCCCTTCTCGATGTGGAACTCGCCCTCGCTCACGGCGAACACCTTGCCCAGCTTCTCGCCGTCGCTGCTGCGGACCGTCATCCCTTCCTTGATGTCGTTGCGCTTGATCATCATGGACTTGGCTCCTTGTGCCTTCACGTCGGGTCGGATGTGGTCGCGAGCGGAACGCCAGGGCCGTCCAGCGCGCTGGAGAGGGTTTCCTGGGGGGAAGTGGACGCTGAAGTGTCCGCCACGGCCATCACCCGAAAAGTGGGTTCAATGACGCCCAAGAAAACCCCTGGTGCTGGATGCTCCAGGGGCTCGGTACGCCGTCCGCCGCTGGCAACGCCGCGCCGGACGCCTCCCTGCTCCCTGTCCAGAGGACAGGCATGCAGGAGCGGAGCCCCCGGGCTTCACGTTGGCAGCGCGCGTCCCCACACCTCACTGTGAGGGCGCGAGTCCGGATGGACCGGCCCGTGCGAGAGGAGCCTGTGATGCGAGCCACGAGGCCTGGCCGGGGACTCGGGTGGATGGCCGGCGCGGTGGGACTGCTGGTGGCGGGCCGACTCCGGCGCCGTCGCGCGGGAGCAGTGCTTCCGGAGTCCATTCCGGAAGCGGTGCCAGTCCTGGAGCCCGTCACCTGGACGCCCACCGCGCTGCCGGACCCGGAGGACCCTCCCTCCGCCGGGTGGTCGCTGACGCACGAGGACATGGCGCCCTGGGAGGACCGCGAAGCACCAGAGGCCGGACCCCAGGGCCTCCCGAGGATCCGCCGGGGACCGTCGGGCCGGGAGCACTACTGGCTGGAGCCCTGAGCGGACCTGGCGCGCACTTGGGGTTGGGGCAGGGGGGCGCGACAGCGATGTTTCGGGGTGTTGGCGGGACTCCGGAGCCAAGCTGTGCGCTTGACCCATGGGGAGGGCTCCCCTAGAAAACCGGGGCTTTGCCCGTCATCTCCCCCGGAGGAAGCCCCCACATGCGACGACTTGCCCCGATGCTCCTCGCCGCGCTCGCCGTCCTGGCGGCCGCCTGCGAGAAGAAGACGCAGCCCACGGGAGAGGCGGGAGGCGCCCCCTCGGCGCAGGCCCCGGCCACCGCGCAGGGCGGCACGCCCCCGGCGGGTGATGACGTCATCGTGCTGGGTGAAGTGGGCGCGCTGACGGGCGGTCAGGCGACGTTCGGCATCTCCACCCGCAACGGCATCGCGCTGGCGGTGAAGGAAGCCAACGCGGCCGGCGGCGTGAAGGGCAAGAAGTTGGTCGTGCGCGTGTACGACGACCAGAGCAAGCCGGAGGAGGCCGCGCAGGCCGTCACCCGCCTCATCACGCAGGACAAGGTGGCGCTCATCCTGGGCGAGGTGGCTTCGTCCAGCTCCCTGGCCATGGCGGAGAAGGCGCAGGCGGCCGGCGTGCCCATGATCACCCCGTCGTCCACCAACCCCTCCGTGACGGAGAAGGGCGACAACATCTTCCGCGTCTGCTTCATCGACCCGTTCCAGGGCTTCGTGATGGCGAAGTTCGCGCGGGAGAACCTCAAGCTCAACAAGGTCGCGGTGCTCCAGGACAACAAGAGCGCCTACTCCATTGGCCTCACGGAGGTGTTCCGCCAGAAGTTCGCGGAGATGGGCGGGAAAATCACCGCCACGGAGAGCTACAGCCAGGGCGACACGGACTACCGCGCGCAGCTGACGGCCATCAAGAAGACGCAGCCGGAGGGCATCTACGTGCCGGGCTACTACAGCGAGGTGGGCATCATCGCCCGCCAGGCGCGCGAGCTGGGCCTGAAGGTGCCGCTGATGGGCGGCGACGGCTGGGACTCCGAGAAGCTCTTCGAGCTGGGTGGCAGCGCCATCGACGGCAGCTACTTCTCCAACCACTACTCGCCGGACAACCCGGACGAGCGCGTGAAGAAGTTCATCGCGGACTACAAGGCGGACAACAACGGCGCGGTGCCGGACGCGCTCGCGGCGCTGGGCTACGACGCCGCGCGCGTCGCGATTGAAGCGCTCAAGAACGCCCCGGACACCAGCGGCCCGGCCCTGCGCGCGGCCATCGCGAAGACGAAGGACTTCCCCGGCGTGGCGGGCAACATCACGCTGGATGCGAAGCGCAACGCGGTGAAGTCCGCCGTGGTGCTGAAGGTCGCGGACGGCAAGTCCACCTACGTCACCACCATCTCGCCGTAACCCAGGGCCCACCCCGGCACATGTCGCAGCTCATCCAGCACCTCATCAACGGTCTGGCCGCCGGCACCATCTACGCCCTGGTCGCGCTGGGCTACACGATGGTGTACGGCGTCCTCAAGCTCATCAACTTCGCCCACGGCGACGTGATGATGGTCGGCGTCTACATGGGCTATGCGACCGCCTTCGCCCTCGGGCGCCAGGCGCAGCGTTCCATGTGGGGCGTGGTCCTCATCTTCGCGGTGGCCATGGTGGGGTGCGCGCTGCTCGGCTTCCTCATCGAGCGCTTCGCCTACCGGCCGCTGCGTGAGAAGCCGCGCCTCACCGCGCTCATCACCGCCATCGGCATCTCGTTCGCGCTGTCGTACGGCTTCCAGCTGGACATCGGCTTCCTGCCGGGCGCGTCCCCCCGGGCCTTCCCGGAGGTCATCGTCCCCAGTGAGTGGTTCATCATTGGCGACCGCGACGTGGTGGTGTGGAACTGGCAGGTCATCAGCTTCATCATCGCCGTGGCGCTGATGGCCGGGCTCCAGTTCCTCGTGTACCGGACGCGCTTCGGCAAGGCGATGCGCGCGGTGTCCTACGACCACCGCACCGCGGCGCTGATGGGCATCCCCACCGACCGCATCATCGCGCTGACGTTCATGCTCTCCAGCGCGCTGGCGGCGGGCGCCGGCCTGCTCTACGCCATCAAGGACACGTCCGTGAGCCCGCTCATGGGCCTGTACGTGGGCCTCAAGGCCTTCGTGGCGGCGGTCATCGGCGGCATCGGCAACGTGCCGGGCGCCGTGGTGGGCGCGCTGCTGCTGGGCCTGGTGGAGGAGTTCGTGGTGGGCTACGCGGCCAGCACCTGGCGTGACGCGGTGGCCTTCGGCTTCCTCATCCTGGTGCTGCTGGTGAAGCCGGGCGGTCTGTTCGGCCGCGTCGCGGCGGAGAAGGTCTGATGGCGGCCCCTGGTGTGACGACGCTGTCGGACGAGTCCGTGGGCCGCGTGCCCCCGGCCCTGCGCGGCATCCTGCCCGTGCTCATCGCGGTGCCGCTGGTGGTCCTGGCGGATGTGCTGCTGAACACCTCGCCCTTCGCCACGTACCTGCTGTCCGTGGTGGGGGTGAACATCATCCTCGCGGTGAGCCTCAACATCGTGAACGGCATGACGGGCCAGTTCTCCATTGGCCACGCGGGCTTCATGGCCGTGGGCGCGTACATCGCGGGCGTCACGTCCCTGGAGTTGAAGGAGGTGGCGCTGTCCTTCCTGCCGGTGGCCGCCAGTGACCAGGTGCTCTTCACCGTGGCGCTGCTCGCGGGCGGCACCTGCGCGGCGCTGTGTGGCTTCCTGGTGGGCCTGCCGTCGCTGCGGCTTCGCGGGGACTACCTGGCCATCGTGACGCTGGGCTTCGGTGAAATCATCCGCGTGGTGGTGCAGAACACGGAGGCCTTCGGCCGCGCGCTGGGCCTGTCCGGCATCCCGCAGTACTCCAGCGTGGCCATGGTGTACTTCTGGGTCTTCCTGGTGGTGCTGGTGTCCCGGCGCATCGCGGGCTCCAGCCACGGCCGCAGCCTGTGGGCCATCCGCGAGGACGAAGTGGCCGCCGAGGCCATGGGCGTGGACACCACCGGCTACAAGGTCCGCGCGTTCGTCATCTCGTCGTTCTTCGCGGGCATCGCCGGCGGCCTGTTCGCGCACTTCGTGCCCATCATCAACCCGGGCTCGTTCACCTTCGTGAAGTCCATGGAGATCGTCGTCATGGTGGTGCTGGGCGGGCTGGGCTCCAGCACGGGCGCCATCGTCGCGGCCATCTTCCTCACGCTCTTGCCCGAAGGCCTGCGCTCGCTGTTCGGCGCGCTGGGCGCGGGGGGAAGCCTGGCGCAGAAGGTGGATCAGATCCGCATGCCCGTGTACGGCATCCTGCTGGTCGTGCTGATGCTGGCGCGGCCGCAGGGCCTGTTCGGCACGAAGGAGCTCTGGGACGTGCTGCCCCGGTGGCTTCCCCGGAAGAAGAAGGGGCTGACATGAGCGCCGCCGTGACTCCTGTCTCCGCCTCGGGCTCCGGGGACGCGCTGCTCCAGGCGTCCGGCGTGAGCATCCGCTTCGGGGGCCTCAAGGCCCTCACGGACTTCAACCTCTCCGTGCGCCAGGGCGACCTGCTGGGCCTCATTGGTCCCAACGGGGCGGGCAAGTCCACCGCGTTCAACGTGCTCACCGGCGTGTACCAGCCCACCGAGGGCGAGGTGCGCGTGGCCGGGCAGCGGGTGAACGGCTGGGTGCCGCATCAAATCAACCACCTGGGCCTGGCGCGCACGTTCCAGAACATCCGCCTGTTCCGCGCGCTGACGGCGCTGGACAACGTGAAGGTGGCCTGCCGCGCGCAAGGCGCGCTGCACCCGGTGGTCATGGGCCCCCTGGCCAAGGCGGGCACGGCGATGCGCAACTACCGCGACTGGTGGCGCGCGCTGCTGCTCACCCCCGGCTTCCAGGCCGAGGAGCGCGAGCTGACGCGCCAGGCGGAGCACCTGCTGGAGGTCATGGGCCTGTCGCACCGCCGCGATGAAGAGGCGAAGAACCTCCCGTACGGCGAGCAGCGCCGGCTGGAGATCGCCCGCGCGCTGGGCACCCGCCCCAAGGTGCTGCTGTTGGACGAGCCCGCGGCGGGCATGAACACGCGTGAGAAGGCGGACCTGATGGTGCTCATCCGCCGGCTGCGCGACGAGTTCTCGCTGGGGGTGCTGGTCATCGAGCACGACATGAAGCTGGTGATGGGCATCTGCGAGCGCATCACCGTGCTGGACCACGGCGAGACCATCGCCCGCGGCGCTCCGGCGGAAGTGCGCAGCGACCGCAAGGTCATCGAGGCGTACCTGGGCGACAGCTACCTGGAGTCCCACGGAGGCGCGGCGTGAGCGAGCCTGTGAAGGTGCTGGGCGAGCGGCGCGCGTTCGAGCCGCTCCTGTCGGTGGAGGGCATCCAGGTCCGCTACGGCGCCATCCAGGCGCTCCGGGGCGTGTCCCTGACGGTGGGCAAGGGCGAGATGGTGGCCCTCATCGGCGCCAACGGCGCGGGCAAGACGAGCACCCTGCGCGCGGTGAGCGGCATGCTCAAGCCGACCGCGGGCCGCATCACGCTGGCGGGGAAGGACATCACCGGCCTGAAGGCGCACCAGCTGGTGCCGCGCGGCATGGCGCACGCGCCGGAGGGCCGGGGCATCTTCCCCAACCTCACCGTGTTCGAGAACCTGGAGCTGGGCGCGTACCTGCGCAAGGACACCGCCCAGGTGCGCCTGGACATGGACAAGGGCTTCAGCCTGTTCCCGGTGCTGCGCGAGCGTCAGAAGCAGCTGGCGGGCACGCTGTCCGGTGGCGAGCAGCAGATGCTGGCCATCGCCCGGGCGCTGCTCAGCAAGCCGCAGCTGCTGCTGCTGGACGAGCCGTCCCTGGGCCTGGCGCCGCAGGTGACGGAGACCATCTTCCGCACCCTGCGCGAGGTGAACGCCACCGGCGTCAGCGTGCTGCTGGTGGAGCAGAACGCGCACCTGGCCCTCAACGCCGCCCACTACGGCTACGTGCTGGAGACGGGCGAGGTGGTGATGGCCGGCCCCGGCAAGGCGCTGCTGGAGAGCGCCGAGATTCGGCGCGCGTACCTGGGGGAATAGCCCTCCCGCGCCGACTTTCCGGCCCCGGCTCGGTGTCCGCCCCCGGACGCTTCCGGGGGCGGGGCCAGGGCAAGTTGCTCGCGCCGCGTCGAAACTCGGGTAGTCAGCGGCGGAGGACTTCGTCTAGCGTCCGACAAGACAAGCTGTTTTCTTCCACTTCCCGCTCAGGAAGCGTGCCCATGCGCCCGTTGTCCCGCCTCCTCCTTGCCTCGCTTACCACGCTCGCGCTCATCGCCGGCGCGTGCGCCAACCAGCAGAAGACCGACGGCTCCTCCTCGGGCGGCACCGGTGGTCCCTCGGCCACCTCCACCATCGAGGACGTGCCCAACGAGCCCACCCCGGGCGCGGATGGCACCGCGGCCACCCCGGCCCCGGAATTCAAGCCCTACGAGGCAGCGGAAGGCTTCACCATCGGCATGCCGATGGAGCCCCAGGTCGCGCGCAGGCAGATCCCGCTGGGCGCCAACACGGTGAACACCGCGGCCTTCACCGTGCGCACCGAGGACAACACCGTCTACTCCGTCAGCACCGCGGACTACCCGGAGCGGCTGGTGGCGAGCCGTCCCCCGGAGGCCCTGCTGAACGAGGGCAAGGACGGCCTGGTGAAGGAAGTCCAGGGCACCCTCAAGGAAGAGTCGGACATCACCCTGGATGGCTACCCCGGCAAGGCCTACTCGGTCAGCTCGCCTGTCCACGGCGAGGTGAAGGCGCGCAACTTCCTGGTGGGCCCGCGCCTGTACACGCTGCTGGTCATCTACAACCCCAACCACCCCAACACCACGGCGGAGCCGTTCCTCAACTCGCTGAAGCTGGTGAACCCGCCCCCGGCCATCACCACGGTCACGCCGGACGCCGGCACGGGCGCGGACGCGGGCACGATTGAGGGTGCGGACGCGGGCACGGCCACCGACGCGGGCACCGTCGCTCCGCGCCGCCGCAAGAAGTAGTCGCAGGACGCTGACGCGACGCTCCCCAGGTCCGGGGGCGTCGCGCGGTGTGCGGTGTGTTCACCTGTCCGCGTGGAGAATGCCGGGCCCTTCAGGTCCGCCTCCGCCGGATTGCCCCCGGGTCTGTCATCCCTACCTTTCGGGAGGGGATACGACAGGGGGCGCTAAAACACATGATGTCCTGGGTGGGGGCCCTGCTGACCACGGTGGTGGCGGCGGGAGGAGTGCCCATGGTGCCGGCCAGCGGGGGCAATGCCCTGACGCTGCCGGCGCATCGGCACGCGGTGCGGATTGAAACAGGCAATGGGCATGCGCCCACGTGGCTCCTGGCCATCCAGCAGCAGGGGGCGGAGGGCGAAGGGCTGAACCTGTTCCGTTCCGAGGACGGGTTCCAGGGCTTCTCCAAGCTGGCGGAAATCCAGCCGGATGCGTCGCACCACGACCGGGCGGAGCTGGTCGCGGTGGGGCGCGACGTGGCGATGGTCTACGCGTACGAAGGCCCCTCACTGGCGGCGTCGTCGCGGCACGACGTGTACTTCCAGTGGTGGCGCTACGACGCGGCGCAGGACACCTGGACGCCGGAGCCGGCGGTGCGGGTGTTCAACGCGGACAGTTCGACGGCGTATTCGCGGGCGCTGCTGGCGCGGGACTCCAAGGGACGGCTGTGGGTGCAGGCGTTCCGGCTGGAGTCGGACGGCGGCTCCACGGCGGTGGTGGCGGTGTCCACGGACGGGGGCACGAGCTTCCAGAAGCAGCCGGACCTGGGGCGCACGCGGAAGCGGGGCGGGGGACGGCTGCTCAGCGTGGGGTCCAAGCTCGTCTTCTTCTGGGCCATGCACGACGGCTTCGAGCCCACGCGGCTGCGGGTGCGTGACGCGGCGGATCCGCTGGACACGTGGGGTCCGCAGCGGGACGCGTTCTCCGACGGCATCTACCACGGCGCGGCGCTGAGCGCGGTGGAGGACGGCAAGGGCGGCATCCACCTGGTCTACAAGGACGAGACGGAGCGGCTGTACTACCGTCGCTTCGACGGGACGTCGTTCGGTTCGCGCATCCTGGTGGAGGGGACGCCGGACTGGGCGTTGCAGCCCGCGGTGACGCGCATCGGGGACGCGCTGTATGTCTTCTACAATCACTTCCAGACGGCGACGGACTACGAGATCCGCGTGCGGGTGCTGCGCAACGGCGTGTTCAGCGACCCGGTGACGCTGGATTCGCGCACGAGCTTCAAGGGCTACCTGAGCACCCTGGACGTGCTGCCGGACAGCGTCACGGAGGTGCCGTGCTTCTACGGCGACGCGGTGGACGCGAACTCCAGCGGCCGGGTGATGCGCGTGGCGCTGGCACGTCAGCCGGAAGGAGGCGGCGGTTCCGGTCAGGACGGCGGGACGCCGGATGGCGGCGCGGGGACGCCGGATGGCGGTGATTCGAGCGACGGAGGCTCGGGCACCACGGATGGCGGCGTGGACGCGGGGACGCCGGATGCCGGCTCGGGCACGGATGCCGGTGTCGATGCGGGGACGCCACCGGTGGATGGCGGCGTCCAGGGGCCGGTGACGCTGGAGCCGGTGTTCACGAACACGACGCACGAGGTGCTGGCCGTGGACGGCGCGGGCACTGTGTACGCGCTGGCGCTGGACGGGAGCCGTTCGAAGTTGTGGGCGAGCACGGACGGCGGGCGCACCTTCAGCGCGAGAGGGCAGGGCGTGGGCGGCGCGTCGTTCTGGGTGATGGCGGCGCTCAAGGACGGGACGCTGCTGGCGCAGATGAGCCGCGGTGGCAGCTACCACCTGGAGCGCTCCACGGACGGCGGGCGCACGTGGGTGGACGTGGCCTCGCTGGGGAGCTACCGCGCGATGTCGCCCGCGAGCTTCGCGGAGCTGGGCAGCACGGTGTTCTTCCTGGAGTACCAGACGTTCACCTCCGGGAACACGCCGCTGCGGCTGTGGGCGAGCACGGACGGCGGAGCGACGTGGGCCACGCGAGCGACGTTCCAGGACCACCGTCACGGCACGGCGCTGTACGCGGATGCGACGCGCAGCGTGCTGTGGGCCACGTTCGGGAGCAGCAGCGCGCAGGCGGCGGTGGTGCGCTCGACGGACGGCGGGCGCACCTGGACGAAGGTGATGGGCGGCTACGCAGCCAACGCGGTGACGGGGACGGTGTTGCCGGGAGGTGAGCTGCTGCTGGGACAGTCCACGCTCTATGAGCCGGAGCACCCGAAGCTCTTGCGCGTGTACGCGAGCGGAAGAGTGGACGCGCTGATGACGCTGCCGGGGCCGGCGTACTCGGTGGACGCGCTGACGGGAGGCGGCTTCGTGCTGGGAACGGCGAGGGCGGACGTGGGCGACGTGCAGCCCGCGTCGGACCTCTACGCGCGGCTCTTCACCAGCACGGACGGCGTGACGTGGACGGAGGCCCGGAGATACGAGCGGGCCACCAGCGGCGTCCTGGCCCGCGCGGAGGTCTGGGGCGTGCTGCCCGGCGGCGACCTGGTGGTGCGGGCGGAGAACCTGAAGGGCTTCGGAACCGGAGGGAAGGGGTTCCAGGTCCTGCGCGTGAAGCGCTAAGGCGCCCGCGGGAAGTTCGAATAGACGACCGCGAGCCGGGCATCCGCCGCCAGGCTCGCGGGCGTCACCAGCTCCAGGTCCACCGGCACCGGACCGCGGTAGCGCTCCGCGATTTCACGCTGCAGCCCCGCGACGTCCAGGTCGCCCAGCCGCTCCATCTTCCCGTACTCCACGCCCGCGCCCGTCGCGTACGCCTTGCGCACCAGCTCCGAGCAGTACATCGCCTCGTCTCCCCACCCGAAGAGCGCGTCGTACGGCTTGCCCAGGTGACGCTTCGCCTCCTCCACCGCTCGCGCCTTCGCCGCGTCATCCACCCCCTGCGGCCGCATCACCAGGAGCCGCCCCTTCACCCCGCGCGCCTTCCACTTCGCGAACGGTGTGCGCTTCACCGGCTGCACGGCCTCCACCACGAACGTCCCGTCCGGCGTCACCTCCACCAGCCCCACGTGCGACAGCGGGCTGTGCGTGGCCACCTGGATGGCCTTCGACTGGCGTGATCCCGACGTCTGGAACACCACGTCCCCGGTCCGCACCTTCGCCGCCACGCCCTCCGCCTCGCGCGGCGCCGCCTGCGTCTTGCGGCCCACCAGCCACGTCGCCCCCACCAGCACGAGGGCCAGCAGCCACATCCCCCTGACGATCCAGCGCATCCGCCCGTCCCTTCCATGGGTTGCACCCGTCCACCCACCCCCAGTGCAGCCCCGGTGCCAGCCGTTTCAGAGCCGGAGTTCACCCATGGTACGTGGAAGTCGCTTCCGACCCTGGGTCGGAACGTGGTAAACCTGGGGAATCTACTTATTGCAGTGACTCAAGAATAGTGTGGCAATTCCGGAAAATATCGGATAGTGAAGGAGCACTCGCGAGCCGGCAGTCCGAGCGCGCGGAAGAGGGGGCTCATCGGAGGAATTCGTCGTGACCGCATCGAACGCGCCCATCCGTTGCCTGCTCTATCCGTCCCTCGGCGAGGTACGGGAGCACGTGCGCGTGGAGCTGTTCGCGCGGGCGCTGTCGGAGCGGATGGGCCGCCCGGTGGTGATGTCCATGTCGCCCACCTACGAGCACCTGGAGGCGGAGCTCGCTTCAGGCCGGGTGGAGATGGCCTGGGGCACCGCCGAGCAGTGCAACGCCTTCGAGCCGCAGGCGCGCGCGGTGCTGCGCGCGGTGCGCTCCGGCAGCTGCTACTACCACGCGGCCTTCATCTGCCGCGCGGACGAGCCGCTGACGCTGGAGACGCTGGCGGGCAAGCGCGTGGCGTGGGTGGCGCCGCGCTCCACCGGCGGGCACCTGTTGCCGGTGCGCCACCTGGAGTCGCTGGGCCTGCGCCCGGACACGCTCTTCTCCGAGCAGCGCTTCCTGGGCACCTACCGCAAGGCGCTGGACGCGGTGCTGCGCGGCGAGTCGGACCTGTGCGCGCTCTTCTGCAACCACAAGGACGCGCACGCGATGCGCGCCACGCTGACGACGTACCTGGGCGCGGACGCACCGCGGCTCACGCCGTTCCTGTTCACCATCCCCACGCTCGCCGACGGCCTCATCCTTACGAAGCGGATGCCGGAGGCGGACGCGCAGGCGCTCATCTCCGTCCTCACCCGGATGAACACCGACGGCGCGGGCCTGGAGATGCTCATGGGCCCCTTCCGGGTGGAGACCTTCGTCCGGTCTCCCGGCCTGGACGCGCCCGCGTCCGGCCCGCGTCCCACGGGGGTCGCCGAGTACGTGGCCGGAGAGCTGGACGCGGAAGGCCGGTGCCTGCGGCTGTGGTCCCCGTCCGGCCGTGCCTTCGGCCGCGACATGCGCGGCGGGGAGGGGCGCATGTTGGAGGAGGTCCTGGGCACCGCCGCGAGCAAGCCCCTCATGTCCCTGCTCCAGGCCGTCCTCCAGGGCGGCTCCGACGGCCGGCTGGAGTACCGGCTCACCGTGAACGGCGACGAGCGCGTCTACGCGGCGGAAATCACGCCCTGCGAGCCCTCGCCCGGGGACACGGGCGTGCGGCTGGGCCTGCTGGTGCGCGACGTCAGCGGCCTGCGCGCGCTGGAGGATCCGCTGTACCGGCTGGCGTCGTTCCCGCTGCTGCACCCGGAGCCGTTGCTGGAGCTGGGCATGGACGGGGAGCTGCGGTACGCGAACCCCGCCACCCACGCGGCGTTCCAGGACCTGGTGGAGATGGGTGCCGAGCACCCGCTGGTGAAGGCGGCGGTCATCTGGGCGTGGCGGGGCGCGCCCCCGGGAGAGCCCGCGCCCACGGTGCACCTGGACGGGCGCTACTGGGAGCTCACGGTCGCGCAGCTGTGGGACCCGCCGGGCCTGCGCGTGTTCGCGCGCGACGTGACGCTGCGCAAGCAGATGGAGGCGCGGCTGTTCCAGGCGGACCGGCTGTCCGCGCTGGGCTCGCTCGCGGCGGCGGTGGGCCATGAGATGAACAACCCGCTGGCCTTCGTGCTGGCGAACCTGTCGTTCATCCGCGAGGAGATGGACCGCCTGAAGCAGCCGCTGCTGGACGGCAAGGCCGTGCCGCGCGAGGACCTGACGGACATGCTGGATGCGCTGAGCGAGACGGTGGAGGGCGCCACCCGGCTCAAGCACATCGTGCAGGACCTGCGCACGCTGTCGCGCAAGCCGCCGGAGCACCGCGCCCGCGTGGCCGTGCAGCCGGTGCTGGAGAACGCGCTCAAGCTGCTGCGCGGCGAGCTGCAGCACCGCGCGCGGCTGGAGCGGGACTTCCACGACATGCCCACGGTGGACGCGGACGAGGCGCGCCTCACCCAGCTCTTCCTCAACCTGCTGCTCAACGGCCTGCAGCAGATGGACACCCAGGACGCCGCGAACAACGTGCTGCGCGTGGCGGCCTACACCAGCGAGGACGGCGAGGTGGTGGTGGAGGTGCAGGACTCCGGCAAGGGCCTGTCCCAGGACGCGCTCGCGCACATCTTCGAGCCCTTCGCCACCGCGCGCCCCAACAGCACCGGCCTGGGCCTGTCCGTGAGCCACACCATCGTCACCGGCCTGGGCGGCACGCTGCGCGCGGAGAGTCGCGAGGGCCGCGGCACGCTGCTCACCGTCACGCTGCCGGCGGCGGTGCCCGTGGCGGAAGGCCTGCGCGCCTGCTAGTCGCGCTCCAGCATCACTTCCAACCGGGGCACGTAGTGGCCCCGCGTGCTCTCGAAGAGCACCAGCCGGTCCACGCGCCCCTCGCCCCATGACGCGCCCTGCAGCTCGCGCGCGCACGCCGCCAGCGCCGGGTCTCCGCGCGGTGGCCGGGCCCGGGCCAGCGTCAGGTGTGCGATGTACTCGCCGTGCTCGGACGTGAAGCCCAGCGGCTCCAGTGCGCGCGCCACGTCCGCCTGGAGCGCCTTCAGCGCGGCGGTGTCTCCGCGCACGTCCGCCCAGAGCACGCGCGGGTGGGCTGGCGGGCCGAACGCCCCTCCGCCCGCCACCGACAGCACGAACGGCGAGTGATACAGCCCCACCGGCTCCAGCGCGTCGCGCAGCTCCGGCAGGCGGCTGTCATCCACGTCCCCCAGGAAGAGCAGCGTCAGGTGCACGCCCTCCGGCCGCACCCACTTCGCGTCGGGAGCAAGGGTGCGCAGCCGCTCGATGCCCCGCTCGGTCTCGGCGGTGAGGGCCTCTCCCAGCGTCACGGCGGTGAACAGGCGCATCGTGAAAGACCTCCTTCAGGGAACCTGGACGCTCCCCACCGCGCCCGCCTTCTTCCGGGGCCACAGCGCGTAGAACCATGCGGGCAGGAACACGAGGAACTCCACGCCGCTCACGTACAGGCCTCGCGCGGACAGCATGCCCGCGCCAATGGGCGCCACCGGCAGCGGACGCACCGGGGCGAAGACGCGCGCGTTGGAGAAGGGCCAGAAGAGGGCCGCGCCCAGCCCACCGTCCGTGAGCGTGTCCAGGATGCCGTGGCTGGCCACCGCCGCGAGCGTCAGCAGGCCCCAGCGCGTGGCGGACTCCCCCTTCCACCGGGCCAGCGCCGCCACCGCGAGCGCCACCCCCGCCGCGAAGACGAACGAGTGCGACGCACCGCGGTGTCCCCACGTCGCCGCGTAGGGGATGCGCAGCGCGAACGCCACCACGTCCGCGTCCGGCAGCAGGGCGAGCAGGGACAGGAACGCCATCACCGCCACCCGCCGCCGCCAGGGTGCGCCCGACCCCGTCTCGTAACGCCCCAGCGCCATGCCCACCGCTACGTGCCCGATGCTCGCCATTCGCCGGACCCTAACGCACGGGGGCCCCGCCTGGAGAGGGTCCCATTCGTGGGGTAGCCTCCGTTGATACATGCGGTTCCTGCTTTCTCGCTTTCGTGTCGAGTCCACCCTGCGAAGGCGCCTGGACGAATGGCGCGCGGACGTCGGCTCCTGGCTCAATGTGACGCGCGTGGGCGCGACGGCGGCGTGGCTGGCGCTGGCCGTGCTGGATGAGTGGAACGTGTCGCGCGGCGTGCTCGCGGGCTACATCGCGCTGGCCGTCCTGCTGTGGGCGTGCGCGCGCCGGGTGCCGGACCTGCTGCGGCGGCCGGCGCTGGGCGTGGCGCTGCTGGACATGCCGCTCATCTACTTCCTGCAGGAGTGGTCCATCCGGGGCTCCGCCAACGGCGTGGCCATCGCGCTGCTCACCATGGGCGTGTACCTGGTGCTGGTCGTCATCGTGTCCATGGTGACGCTGTCGCGGCTCATCGTCGCGGCGGCCACGGGGCTGGGCATCGTCGCGGTGGCCATGCTGACGCTGGGCGCGGGGTTGCCCGCGTCCCAGTTCCTGCCCGGGCTGGTGCTGGTGATGGTGCTCGCGTCGTCGGTGGCCTTCTTCATCAGCCGCACGGTGATGGGGCTCGTCACGGACGTGGTGCGGGAAGAGATGCAGCGCGAACGGCTGGGCCGCTTCTTTTCCCCGGAGGTCGCGCGGCGCATCTCGGAGAAGGGCACGGACGGGGAGGCCGGCGAGCACCGCGAGGTGACGCTGCTCGTCTCCGACATCCGCGGCTTCACCACGCTGTCGGACCGGATGGACAGCCCCCAGGTGGTGGCGCTGCTCAACGAGTACCTGTCGCGCATGGTGGAGGTGGTGTTCCGCCACGGAGGCACGCTCGACAAGTTCATGGGCGACGGCATCCTCGCGTACTTCGGCGCGCCCCTGGACCAGCCCGGCCACCCGGCCGCCGCCGTGTCGTGCGCGCTGGCCATGCTGGAGGCGCTGGACACGCTCAACCAGGAGCGCGCCGCGCGGGGCGAATTCCCCTTGAGCATCGGCGTGGGTGTGCACACCGGCCGCGTGGTGGTGGGCGCCGTGGGCAGCGAACAGCGCCGCGAGTACACCGTCATCGGCGACGCGGTGAACCTGGCCAGCCGCATCGAAGGTCTGACGAAGAAGGTCGGCGCCGCGGTGCTCGTGTCCCACGCCACGCGCGAGCGCTGTCTGGACAGCTTCGACTTCGAGGCCGCCGCCCCGCTGCCCGTCGCGGGCAAGCCGGAGCCGGTGGCCACCTTCCTGCCGAAGAAGCGCGGCCTGCTCGCCGCCAGCTGACGCGCTGAAATGACGACGGGGCCGGGAGTCGCCTCCCAGCCCCGCGGGTGATGCACACGTCAGCGCGTGCTCAGTACGCCTTGGAGAACACGATGCGGCCCTGCGACGGGTTGCCGGTCATCACGCACTTGCCCGGCTCCTGCTTGAGGCTGAACGGGCGGCAGCGGGTGGTGAGGCCCGTCTCCTCCTTGATGCGCGCCTCCGTCTTCGGGTCGCCGTCCCAGTGCGCCAGCAGGAAGCCGTCCTCCGCCTTCGCCTTCATCTCCTCGTAGGAGTTGACCTCGAAGGTGTGCGAGTCGCGGAAGTCCTTCGCCTTCTGGAACAGGTCCTTCTGCATCTGGTCCAGCATCACCTGGGCCTTGGCGGCGGCCTCGTCCAGCGGCACGAACTCCTTCTGACGCAGGTCGCGGCGCACCATCACGCAGGAGCCCTTGGCCAGGTCCTTGGGCCCCAGCTCGATGCGCAGACACGTGCCGATGAGCTCGTGCTCGTTGTACTTGAAGCCCGGGCCCTTGCTCTCGTCGTCGTCCACCACCACGCCCAGGCCCGCCTTGCGCAGGTCCGCGGCCAGCGCGTGCGACTTCTCCATCACCTGCGTCTTCTCCACGTCCGTCGCCTTGCCCACGATGGGGATGATGACCACGTGCGTGGCGGCGATCTTCGGCGGCACGATGAGGCCCGAGTCATCCGAGTGCGTGAGGATGAGCCCGCCGATGAGGCGCGTGGAGGACCCCCACGACGTCTGCCACACGTGGTGCACGCGGCCGTCGCGGCCCTGGAACGTGGTGTCGAAGGCCTTGGCGAAGTTCTGGCCCAGGTTGTGGCTGGTGCCCGCCTGGAGCGCCTTCTTGTCCTGCATCATGGCTTCGATGCTGTACGTGCGCAGCGCGCCGGCGAACTTCTCCGACTCCGACTTGCGCCCCGGCAGCACGGGCATGGCCATGTAGTCCTCCGCGAACGTGCGGTAGACCTCCAGCATCTGCAGCGTGCGCTCCTCCGCGTCCGCCTCCGTCTCATGGCAGGTGTGGCCCTCCTGCCAGAGGAACTCCGTGGTGCGCAGGAACAGGCGCGTGCGCATCTCCCAGCGCATCACGTTGGCCCACTGGTTCACCAGCAGGGGCAGGTCGCGGTAGCTCTGGATCCACTTGGAGAAGCTGCGGTTGATGATGGTCTCGGACGTGGGCCGGATGACCAGCGGCTCCTCCAGCTTCTGGCCGCCCGCGTGCGTGACGACCGCCAGCTGCGGGTTGAAGCCCTCCACGTGCTCGGCTTCCTTCTTGAGGTAGCTCTCCGGGATGAGCAGCGGGAAGTAGGCGTTCTTCACGCCCGTGTCCTTGAACATCTTGTCCATCACCCGCTGGATGTTCTCCCACAGCGCGTAGCCGTTGGGGCGGATGACCATGCAGCCCTTCACGTCCGAGTAGTCGGCGAGCTTCGCCTTCTGGACCAGGTCGACGTACCACTCGGAAAAGCCCTTCTCGCGGGGCGTGAGCTTCTCGGCCATGTGCTGGGCACCTTGCTAGGGATGGAAAGTGGGAGGCTGCGTACGATGGGATGTTCCGGAAATCAACGCCGGACACGGGCCGGACTCGTCCCCTGAACGCCGCCCATGCTTGGAAAACGACCCGCCATGCTCATGCCCCCTGACACCGCGCCCCGCCAGCTCACCGAGGACGTCCACGTGTTCGACGCCCCCTTCTCCCTCTTCGGCATCCCGGTGGGAGGCCGCATGACGGTCCTCCGCCTGCCGGACGGCGGACTGTGGGTGCACTCGCCCGTCGCCTTCACGCCGGAGCGGAGAGCCGCCGTGGCGGCCCTGGGCCCCGTGCGCTTCCTGGTGGCCCCCAATCTCTTCCACCACCTGCACCTGCCGGACTGGGCCGCGGCCTTCCCGGACGCCCGCGTGGTGGCGCCCAAGGGGCTGCGCGCGAAGCAGCCGGCGCTGCGAATCGACCTGGAGCTGGAGGACCTCCCGGACCCCGCCTGGGCCCCGGTGCTGGACCAGATGAACGTGCGCGGCATGCCCCAGCTCAACGAGTTCCTCTTCTTCCACCGCCCGTCCCGCACCGCGCTCGTCACCGACCTGGCCTTCCACTACGCGCACTCGGAGGGCTTCAAGCTGCGCGCGTACCTGTGGCTGGACGGCGTCCTGGGCCGGTTCGCCGCCCCGCGCTTCCTGCGCCTGTTCACCAAGGACCCGGAGGCCGTGCGCGCTTCACTCCAGCGTGCGCTGAAGTGGGACGTGGAGCGCGTCGTCGTCTGCCACGGCCAGGTGCTGGAGCGCGGCGGCCAGAAGGCCCTCCACGACGCCTTCTCCCGACTGTAGGTCGCGGTACGCCCTGCCTCCGGGTCACAGGGGGGGTCGCCTGCTGCACTCCACGCCGCGCTGCGCTACAAGGGAACCTCCTCTTTTTCCTGAGTTCCCCCCAGGAGGTTCATTCCATGCGGTCCTTTCTTCGGTCCGTGGGCGCGGTCGCGGTGTGCCTTGTCGCGGGCTCCGCGTTCGCCAACTCCACCGGCATCAACGGGCGCAGCGGCAAGCAGAGCGGCCTGTCCTGCACCGCGTCCGGCTGCCACAGCGGCGGTTCGGGCACCCCCACTGTGACGCTGGAAGGGCCCACGGCGCTGACGGCGGGCCAGACGGGCCAGTATTCGCTGACCATCACCGGCGGCCCCGGCGTGAAGGCGGGCATGAACGTGGCCGTGGACGGCGCGACGCTGACCGCGGGCACGGGCACGAAGCTGATGAGCGGTGAGCTCACGCACTCGCTGCCCAAGGCCTTCGCCAATGGCTCGGCGCGCTTCGACTTCTCCCTGGTGGCCCCGGCCACCAACGGCACCTACAAGGTGTTCGCCGCCGGCAACTCCGTGAACGGCGACAACAACCAGGGCGGGGACGCGCACGCCAACGCCACGCTGGACGTCGTCGTCACCGGCGGCAGCGACCCCGTCACGCCGGATGACACGAAGGACGAGGGCGGCTGCTCGGTGGCCACCAGCGGCGCCCCCGCTGCGCTCATCGCCGTGTTCGTGGCGCTGGCCGCGCGCCGCCGCCGTCAGTCCCGCCAGGGCTGAGCCCGGGCTTCACGCCCGCCTGCCCTCCGGCCGGGCCCCGGGGGTGGGACGACAGCGCGAGGGCGGGCGGCCTACCATCGCCCCCCTTGATGCGAACGAGCCCCCTCCTTACCGCCCTGTTCGTCGCGGGATCGCTGGCCTGTGCCTCCGGTCCCGCCGTGCGTCCCACCC
>NZ_RAWF01000192.1:0-19238 GCF_003612075.1 Corallococcus sp. CA041A | reverse complement strand
TTAGAGGGTTGGAAGCCCACCCGGCTTGCAAGGAGGAGGTGTTCTGTTATGTATTCGGGTCTCGACAACGGGCCAGAGAGCCCTGTCACCAAGGGGTCACGGGGTTTGCGGGAGCGTCCGATGCTCAAGTCTGATCTGATCAACATCCTCGTTGCCAAACGAGGCGTGACCCAGAAGCAGGCGGAGGCGACCATCGAGACGATCTTCGAGTCGATGAAGGACGCCCTCTGCCGCGGGGAGAACATCGAGATCCGCGGGCTTGGCGCCTTCCACGTGAAGAACTACCAGGGCTACCAGGGCCGCAACCCGAAGACGGGCCAGGTCATCCCGGTGAAGCCCAAGCGCGGCCTGCTCTTCCGCACGGGCAAGGAGCTGCGCGACCGGGTCAACCGCCCCGCGCCGCTGCAGGCCCAGTCGGACCTGCCGCCCTCCTCCGAGTTCAAGGGCAGCAGCGGCACCGGCACCCTCTAGGCCTCACCGCCCCACGGCGACCGGCGATAGCCGGCCGATGGGGCGAATCTGCAGGTCCCCGTCCAGTTCGCCGTAGGTGAGCACCGCCACGTCCGGGAACGGGCCCTCGCACAGCTTGCGCAGCGGACGACGGATGTCCGGAGCCGTGAGCAGCACCGCCCGGCCCCCGTTGGCGATGACTCGCACCCCTTCCAGGATCTCCATGATGCGCTCCGGCTCCGGCGCGTGCCCCCGGGGACCGCTGGCGCGCAGCACCTCCTCCACGTCCGGGTCCACGAGGTACGCGTACAGCGGGCCCGTGGGCGCGAACTGGTGGCTCAGGTAGCGGTGCAGGGCCTGACGGCAGCGCTCTGCCAGGGCCGTGGCGTCGCCTTCCGTGGTGGGCGCCACCAGCGCCTCCAGGATGGCGCGCAGGTCGCGGATGCTCACCTGCTCCTGCACGAGCCGCCGCAGCACGTCCACCAGCAGCGGCAGCGGCACCTTCTGGAGCGCTTCCTTCACCAGCACGGGAGACTGGGCTTCCAGCCCTTCCAGCAGTCCCTGCACCTCCTGGAGTCCCAGCAGCGCGGCGGCGCGCAGGCGCAGCACGGCCCGCAGGTGGTCCGCGATGAGCTCCGAGGGCTTGCGCACCGGCACCTGGGCCAGCTCCAACCGGGAGCGGGCCCCCTCCCCCACGCGGCTGATGGGGCGCCCGCTGGAGGGCTCCACCGCCGCTTCCGCCTGGACCTCCAGGAAGGCCAGCTCGCCGGGAGGAACGAGCGCGTACAGGGCGCCGGGCTGCACCACGCCGCCACCGGCGGGCACTTCGTCCAGGAGGATGCGGTACTCGCCCGGGCCCAGGTAGGCGGCATGGGTCCGCACCCGGATGCCGGGGATGCGCACGCCCAGTTCGAAGAACAGCTCGTCGCGCACGGCGTTCAGCACGGAGTGCACGAAGGCGCCTCCGTCGGCCTCCGCGAGCGGTGTCAGTTGCGCGGACAGGTCCAGCGTGAGCGGCGTCACCCCGACGGGGGCCTTCGCGCTCTCCGGCGGCTTGCCCGTGGCTCCAGCGGGCACCGCGGCTTCCGAGGAGGCGCCATCCTTCGACGGTGACTTCTCCGGCGCCTGCGCCTTGCGCCGCAGCGCATACCCGAGCCCGCCGAGGCCTGCCGCCAGCGCGAGGAAGGTCAGGTGCGGCATGCCCGGCATCAAGGCCAGCGCGACACACAGGCCCGCGACGGTGAGCAAGGTGCGGAAGTCGCCGAAGAACTGGGAGCCGATCTCCGCCCCGAGCGAGTCCTCTTCCTTCTCCGACGCCACCCGTGTGACGACGAGGCCCGCGGCCACCGCGATGCACAGCGAGGGCACCTGGGACACGAGCCCGTCGCCGATGGCGATGAGGGCGAAGGTGGCGGCGGCCTCGGAGAAGGACTGGCCGTTCTGCAACACGCCGATGAGGGTGCCGCCCAGCAGGTTCACCGCGACGATGACCAGCCCCGCGATGACGTCCCCCTTCACGAACTTCATCGCGCCGTCCATGGCGCCGAACATCTGGGACTCGCGCTCCAGATCGCGCCGCCTGCGCCGGGCCTGGGTCTGGTCGATGGCACCCGCGCGCAGGTCCGCGTCGATGGACATCTGCTTGCCGGGCATGGCGTCCAGAGTGAATCGGGCGGACACCTCCGCGACCCGCTCCGCGCCCTTGGTCACCACCAGCAACTGAACCAGCGTGAGGATGGCGAACACCACCGCGCCCACCACGTAGTCGCCTCGCACCACGAACTCGCCGAAGGCCTGGATGACCTCGCCCGCATGGCCCTCGGAGAGCGCCAGCCGGGTGGACGACACGTTGAGCGACAACCTGAACAGCGTGGTGAAGAGCAGCAACGTGGGGAACGACGTCACCCGCAGCGCGTCCTTAGCGTTCAGCGCGGCGACCAGCAGCGCCACCGCCGCGGCCAGATTCACCGCGAGCCCCATGTCGAGGAGCCACGCTGGCAGCGGGATGATGAGCGCCCCCAGCACCGCCGCCATCGCCACCGCGAGCACGACTTCCGAGGACTGACGGGCCTTCAGCAAGACCTTCAGGAATGGGGGCATCACGTCTGTCTCCGTGGACGGTCGTCCGGCTCGCGAAGCTCCATCGCGGTCCGCAACACGACGGCCGCCGCCTGGTACAGCTCTTCGGGGATGGACTCCCCTACGTCGAAGTGGATGAGGCTGCGGGCCAGTGGCACGTCCCGAAGTACGGGGATGCCCTGCCGGCGCGCCTCCTCCTTGAGCGCGAGCGCGTCCTGTTCGCGGCCCTTCGCCACGAGGTAGGGCGCGTCGCATTCGCCCGCGTCGTAACGGAGCGCGACCGCGATGTGCGTGGGGTTGACGATCACTGCGGTGGCCTTCTGCACTCCACGTGCCGGACCGCCCTGCGCCAGTTGGCGGTGCAGGGCGCGCCGCTGTCCCTTGTGACGCGGGTCGCCCTCGCTCTCCTTGTGCTCCCGTTTGACCTCTTCGCGGGTCATCATCAGCTCGCGCCGGTGACTGCGACGGGCGAGCGCGTAGTCCACGACACCGCACCCCAGCACCACCCACGCCAGTCGCGTCAGCAGCGCCGCCAGCCGGCCGAGCAGGAACTCCATTCCCCGGGTTCCTTCGAGCCACGCGGTCCGCAAGGCATCGGGGCCGACCGCATCCACCTCGTTCCAGACGATGAGGCCCAGCAGTGCGGCCACGAGCAGCGCCTTGCCCAGCTCGACCCATGGCCGGACGCTGAAGAGGCGCTTGAGGCCCGCGGCGGGGTTGATGCGCTCGAGCTTCGGCGCGGCATGGCGAGCGTCCAGTTCGAAGCCCACGGTGGCCACGGAGACCGCCAGCGAGGCCGCAAGCGCTCCGCCCAAGGCAGGGCCGCACAGCCGGGCAGCGACCCAGGCCCCCTCCTCCCAGGCGCCAGCGGCGGTCTGTTCCAGCATCAACCGCGCGGTCCAGTCCCGCAGCCGAGCAAAGCCTTCTGGCGCGAACGCGATGAAGCCCAGCAGCCCGCCCAGCGTCGTCGCGCTGGAGGTCAACATCCGGCTGCGCGGAAGCTGGCCCTTGCGCCGGGCCTCCCGCATCCGTTTCGCGGTGGGCTGCTCCGTCTTCTCGCCGCTCATCGGGAGACCTCGCCCAGCAGTGCCAGCGCGCCCTCCGTCGACGCCACTCCCGCGAGCAGCCGCTCACACAGCAGGCCCACGCCCAGCCACAGCAGTGCGCCGCCTCCGAGGATGCGCAGCGGAGCCCCCAGCTCCTGGAGGTTCACCTGGGCCGCGGCCCTCGATGCCATGCCCAGGAAGCAGTCCACCGCGAGCGATGCAGCCGCCACCGGGGCGCCCACCGCGAGTCCCGTGGCCATGGCACCGCCCACCATCACCACCACGTGCAGGGCCGAAGCCTCCGTGGGCACGAATGCCCCCAGTTGAACCACGCCGAAGCCGCGCAGCAGTGCGGAGAGCACCACGGGGAACAGCGCTCCCGACACCACTCTCGCCACCAGCAGGTGGTACAGCGCGTCGCCCGTGGCGGACTCGCGGCTTCCGGCCTGCGGCAGGCTCGCCTCCGCGGAGGTTCCCCGGAACAGGTCGATGAACCGGCCGCCCATCCTCGCCGCGTCGAAGGGCAGCGCGGCCACGAGCCCCACGGAGACACCGTAGGCCAGCTCTCGCACCACGAGCGCCGCCATCACCACCGGCGTCTCCACCGTGCCGCTGAACTCAATGCCCGCCTCGACGTGCAGGAAGAGCGAGAGCGCGAGCACCAATCCCAGCCGGACCGTCGTCGGCGAGGCCTGGCCTCCCAGCAATGGGCAGAGGAACGCGATGGGCACGAGCCTCGCCGCGCACAGCGCCACCGCGACCACGTGCGGTCCCAGGGCGAGGAGCTGTTCGCCCAGCGCGTCCGGATTCACAGCGCCACCTCCGCGATGAGCATGAGGAGGTGCTGGGTGAAGCGCGTGAGCTGTCCGGCGATCCACGGCCCCGCGAGCACCAGGGACAACACCGCGGCGCACAGCTTGGGCACCACCGACAGCGTGCTCTCCTGCAACTGGGTCGTTGCCTGGAAGAGGCTCATCAGAAAGCCCACCAGCAGGCTCGCGCCGATGGGCGGCAGCGAGGCGAGCACCATCAACAGCAGGGCCTCACGCCCCAGGGTGAGCAGGACGTCCTGGCTCATGGCGTCACCGGTAGCCGAGGATGAGTCCCCGCGCGAGCAGGGCCCAGCCATCCACGGCGACGAAGAGGAGGATCTTGAAGGGCAGGCTCACCTGGCCCGGCGACAACGTCTGCATGCCCAACGCGAGCAACACGTTGGCGATGACCATGTCGAGCACCAGGAAGGGCAGGAAGACGATGAAGCCAATCTGGAAGGCTTCCTTCAGCTCGGTGATGACGAAGGCCGGGATGACGACGAAGAGGTCCGTCTCCTGCACCTGCTCGGATTCCTCTGGAGGACGCAGCTCGCGAGCCAGGTCCACGAAGCGGGCCCGCTCTTCCGGACCGCCATGCTTCATGAGGAAGGCTCGCAGGGGCTCCGTCACCTGCTTCGCGGCGGTGAGGATCTGCGCTCCGGAATGCACCTCGTCGTACGCCGCCTGCCCCGCGTCGTACATGCGCTCCATCACCGGCGCCATGATGTGCCCCGTCAGCACCACCGCGAGCCCCGTGAGCACCAGGGTCGGCGGTGCCTGCTGCGTGCCCATCGCCGAGCGGGCCAGGGAAAGCACCACGGCGATCTTCGAGAAGCTCGTTAGCATCAGCACCGCGAACGGCAGCAGCGACAAGAGCGCGAGCATCCCCATCATCGCCAGCGGACTGCCGGCATAGGAGGCCTGCGACAGGGACTGCTCCGCGGCGAACGCGCTCGCGGGCAGGAGTACTCCGCATCCCAATCCGAGGGCCTTCATCCCCCACCCCGCTTCCGGAGTGCGCCACACGCCGTCTGTGTCTGTCGCGCGCGAGGAAAGAGCACCGTCGGCTCCAGGTCGAACCGGGGCTTCACCGTCGGCCTGGGCATAGCGCCGGGCATGACCGCCATGGCCCGGGTCTCATGGATCTCCGCGAAGGTGTCGCCGTAGGCCACGAGGTAGCGCCGTCCATCCGCCTCCACGAGCGCCAAGCCACAGCGCGGGGAAAGTCCCGTCCGCGAGACGATGCTCAGGGGCTCCGGAGCGGCAGCATCTGCACTCCCAGCCATGCCTCCCTTGCGGAGCAACACCCAGCCCAGTCCGGCCAGCGCCATCGCGCCAATCAACAGACGCGAGGTGCCCACCAGCGACAGGCCCCCCAGGGGCGCGAGCGTCGCCAGCCCCACGAGCAGAGCCGACGCGAACAGCAACCTGCCGCGTGGGGAGAACGAGGACAGCAGCGTGTTCACGGGTGTGCTCACGGCAGCAACGCCAGGATGCGGGCGCCCACTTCGCCTTCGATCTCCACCAACTCCGCACGCGCGACCACGCGGTCACCCACGCGCAGCAGCACGGGGCTGCTCGCGTTCACGTGCAGGGGCAGCAACGTGCCCGGCTTCAGCGCGGCCAACTCCGCCAGGGGCAACATCAACCGCGTCAGCTCGATCTCCACATCCACAGGGAGCGGCGGCATCGCCTCGCTCCGCTTGTTCGTCGCCACCATGTCCGACTCCTGTCGGGCCGCGCGCGAGTGCACGCTCCCTGTCGAAAAGCCTTCCGCGAGAAACTCGCCCCGGAGCGAGAAGCCCCGGGTGATCAGCTGTCCCTGTCCCTCCACCCGGCCATCCCGGAGGCGCACGCCATCGAAGAGCACGACGTCTCCCGCGGACAGCGCATCCACCGCCGAGGCCTGCAGTGGACTGCGCCCCATGAGGCAGCGCGCGGGGACCGATGCCGACAGCACCTGGGGCGCCACCGCGCCTCCTGACTCCGTAGGCAGTTCCTGGAACGCGGTCTGCACGGCACGGGAGGGCAGGAGCACCCGGCCTCCCACCGTCGCGCCCTCCACTGTCGCCGTCAGCAACACCGCCACGTAGGGCTGTCTCGGGTCGATTCGCGTCAGCACGTCACCGCGCCGCATCGACACCGCGGACAAACGAGGTCCCAGCCGTCGCACCCATTCGCCTTGCCCGCGCATCGCGGCCAGGGCGGACAGCAGCAGGTACACCAGCGTGGACTCTTCCAACCGGGTCAGCTCCGCCACGGGAGCCGGCCGCGGTCCCGTCCCCGCCAGCCTCGCCAGCGCCGCGAAGACCAGCGGCACCTCCAGCTCCACGATGGCGGTGCCCCCCACCGCGGACAGCTCCACCAGCGCGAACACCATTCCCATCGCCAGCTCGCGCTCCGGATGGACCGCCGCCGGCACCAGGTGCCCCTCCACATTGACCGCCGCGACCAGGTCCCGCGACAGCGCCGCGCCCACGTCACGCAGGAGCTCCGCGCCCCACCGTCCCACCTGGGGCCGCTGTCCCAGCACCAGGTGGGCTCGCGTCAGCCGGCGTGCTCCCGGGCGGAACGGACGCATGGGCTTCTTCGATGCGCTGGGGGACCTGACTGGATTCGTTTGCATCCGGAACTCCGGGACGGCGATGGGACACACGTCCCCTGTGCACGGCCATGACCAGGTGGCCGCCTCGTGGAATCAGGGTGTTGGCAGAGGGTGGAGGTCCTTCTTCGGGATGGCCCTCCACGCCCGAGGACGCTCAGCGCAGGGCTTCGCGGATGCGCCGCTCCGCCAGGGCGGTCAGGGCCGGAGCGGCATCCGCTCGCGGTGCGGTCCCCTCCCACTGGGGAAACCGGCTGCGGTGGTACGGCGGAAGCCCGCGCAAGGATTCCTGGCGCAGGGCTTCGGGAGCTGTCTCCAGGAAGAGCGCCAACCGGTTCGCGCCGTCCGCCCGCTCGCCGAACTCCACCGACACTTTCGCCTGCCGCTGGGCGGAGGGCATGGCTACGAAGCGCTCCAGGTGGCGCAGCGCCCTGCCCGCTTCGGCATCCACCAGTCCTCCCAGCAGCTCCGCGGCACGCTCCCGCGCCAGGACACAGACGACCAGCGCGATGCGTTCCAGGGGCAGGGACAACGCGGGCAGCGTGACCTCCGCCACCGGGGCCCGCGGTGCTTCCTTCCTCGCGGGCAGGAGCTTCCGGGCCTTTCGTAGCACCCGCCCCACGCGTGTGACGTCCATGGCGTGCTCAGGCCAGCTTGCGCGTGGAGCCCGGGGTCACCACCGGCCGCGCGGGCGTGGGAGGGACGGGCGGCGCCGCGGGGGGCTGCTCCGCCAGGGCCCGGTAGTGCCTCCAGCGCAGCGTCGTCCAGACGAGCGCTCCGGACAGGCCCGTCACCAGCACCCCCAGCAGGGCGAGCACCACGCGCAGCCGCAGCGGGACAGGCCCTCCCTTCGGGGCCGGCGCCTCCACGTGCGTCGTCACCTCGTCCACCAGCAGCGATACCGCCTCCGGTGACAGCCCCTCCACACCTCCCGCGATGAGCTCACGCAGCATGTCCGCCGACTTGCGTACGCGAGTCGCCCCACCGGGCGCCGTGCGCAGCATGGCCGACGCCTTCGAGGGCGCGGGAGCCTGTCCTGGCCTCGGCGGCGGCGGGACCACCAGGTGCACTCGCGCCAGCAGCACTCCGTCCACCGTCTGGAGCGTCTTCTCCAACTCCCGCTCCATCCCCCGGAGGCGGCAGACCTGCTCCTCCAGCGGCGAGCGCACAAGCCCGCTTCCACCGAACACGTCGCAGCCCGTCTCCGCCGCGAGCCGGGGCAACCCCAGCTCCGCCAGGATGCGCACCGCATCCGACGACTGCGCGTCCGTCACCTCGATGGCCCAGGTGGGTTTCTTGCCCGGCTCGGGCACCTTGCGCGCGTCGAGCCCCCGCTCGACGAGCACCGTCTGCAGTTCGTTGGCCTGACGCTCGTCGAGGCCGTGCTGGATGCGCTCCCGGCACGCCGAGGCGCCCAGGAGCAGGAGGAAACAGAGACAACGAAGGGGAGCGGAACGCATGGAAGGAAGGACTCCTCAAACCTGGGTCTGGAGGACCTGTTTGACGCCGCCGGTGGCCTTCTCGACGACCTTGCCGGCGAGATCGAGCTCCTGACTGGCGCGGTAGACATGGGCCTGGAGCGCGAGCAACTCCGAGGGACTGAACGTGCGGCCGGACTCGGCGAGCTTCAGGATGTGGTCCAGCCGCTGCTGCGCCTGCCCCACGCGGTCCAACACCTCCACCGCTTGCTGACTGCGCGCGGCCTGGGCCGAATCCACTCGGGCCCCCGGCTTCACCTCCGCGCAGCCCGCTTTCGCCCGCTCCACGCCGTCCGCACGCGACGCGCCGGCGGTGGCCTCAGAGGGTGTGCGCACCGGCTTCGGCGGCCCCTCCGTCGTCACCGGCACGGGGCGCGACTGGGGCGTACGCGCGCCCTCCAGCACCTTGCCGAACGTCTCCCTGCTGGACTCCACCGCGGGCGAAGGGCCCGCACCGCCCACGGCTCCCAACTTGTCGATGGCCATCGCGAACGCGCCTCAGCGGATGTTGTTGATGGCGGCCTTCGCCGAGTCGTGGCGGACCTTCATGATGTTGGAGATGGCGTTGTGCTCGCGGCTCTCCTTCTGCATCTCGTTCTGGAGAGCCACATAGGCCATGTTGAACTTCTGGCCGTCCGAGGCCATCAGCTTCTGCGCCTCCAGCAGGTCCCACGCGTCCCCCTGCCCCGTCGCCGCGCTCCCCGTCGAAGCCGTCGTCCCCGCCGTGCTCGCGCGCGCCGACATCGCGGAGGCACCGCCCGCCGCCGGCACCGACGACACCGCTTCAGCCGGCACCGCCGCGGACACCGTGCCGCTCAGCGTGGACACCACCGCGCTGGAGATGGGACCTGACGGCAACATGCCGCCCACGAGCCCCGCGCCCGTACGCACCACTTCGCGCGCCGCTCGCGCCAGCGTGGGGCCGAACTCCGTCTTCGGCGTCTGGCGCGCGATGGACGGGGCGATGCTCAACGACGGGATGCGACGGTCTTCCAAGGGGTGCCTCCGGCAGGGATTCGCCGGGGTTGCCTTCCACCGTCCGTGCCAGGGGCCAACCCCTTGAAACGACAGGGGCGCGCTCCGTCACCTCCGTGCCAGGCGTCTCCGCGGCGCGCGCGCTACGTCCACGGCGCGGGACGGCGGGCGAAAACCCGAAAACTTGCCACCGCTCCAACCTGCATCACAGTTGTCGCGTCCTGTCGCACCCGAAGGTGAGCACCCGATGATGAACCCCTCCAACGGTCCCCGTCCGAACGAGCGCGAGCGCTACCACCCGCGCGTCGAAGCCCGGCTCCAGGTGAAGGTGCTCTTGTCGGGCCGCACCGTGACGGCGCAGGCGCGCGACATCTCCATGAACGGCCTGTTCCTCCAGGCCCACCCGGCGGACTCGCAGCGCGCGCTCACCATCGCCCTGCCGCTGCCGGGCGACCGGGAGCTCGTCACCATGTGCACCATCCGCCGCCGGGAAGTGGACGGCGTCGCGCTGGAGTTTGGCGAGCTGGACTGGGACGACCTCATCGCCCTGGCCCGCTTCCTCCACCCTCACCTGCCGTAAGGGCCTTGCGGAGGAGCGTCAGTCCGCGACCGAACGGGCCGTGCGCAGACGCTCCACCAGGTCCATCAGCTCCGCGCCGCGAAAGGGCTTGTGGATGTAGCCGTCCGCGCCCGCCTGCGTCGCGCTCGCCACGTCCGCCTTCTTCGCCTTCGCGGTGAGCATGTAGAGCGGCACCTTCGCCGTGGCCGGGTCGCTCTTCAGGATGCGGCACACGGAGACGCCGTCCAGCTGCGGCAGCACCACGTCCATCAGGATGAGGTGGAAGTCGCGGTCGCGGGCCAGCTTCAGGCCTTCGATGCCATTGGCCGCGCAAACCACGTCCACCGCGCCGTCGCTCAACATGGAGCGAACCAGCTCGCGGATGACGGGCTCGTCCTCAACGAGCAGGATGTGGAAGGGCGCTTGCGCGTTGCCAGCCATGTTTCCTCGGGGCCCCTCGTAGGCCATTGCCCTGGCGACGTCCAGCGAAGCGACACCTCCCGGTAGCCCCTCTGTACGAAAGCGGTCCCCCGTCGGTTTTCCACGCGGGCGGGGTCGCTCCGGCCCCGCCTAGATTTCGGCCACGCCGTCGCGCTCGGCCCAGCCCTCCAGGCCGTTGGGCAGGCGGATGCGGACGTACTTCCCCGTCTCATCCAGGAGCTGCACCTTCAGGCCGGCGTGCACCTCGAAGAGGGAGCGCCCTTCCGAGCGAGGCAGCTCCCGCGCCACCAGCGTGGGCGCCAGCACCACGGCCTCGTGCACGTTCTGGTGGACCCAGATGTGCGCCCCCAACAGCAGCGCCGCCGGCACCGCCGCCGTGAGGCAGAGCCCCGCCACCACCGCCACCGCCGTGCGCCGCATCGAGGGGAAGGCGCGCCGGAAGAGCAGCAGCGCGAAGCCCACCAGCCACGCGACGAAGAAGACCCATGCCACGGCCGCGCCATCCGTCGCCGCCGCCAGCCGGGGGAGGAAGGCCTCGTCCGCGGAGGCGCCCACGACCTTGTCCACCTGCCGCGCCCTCGCCAGGGCCAGGTTGGCCTCCAGGTCCTCGGCGCGTCCGCCCTGCTTCCGGGCCTGCTCCAGCGACAGCACCGCGCGGCCCAGGTCGCCGCGAGCCAGGTGCGTGGTGCCCAGGTTGTAGAGCACGTCCGGTCCGCCGAAGCCGTGGGCGATGAGCTTCTCGTACTGGGCCTGCGCGTTGGCGTAGTCCTCGCGGCCATACGCGTCGTTGGCCTGCTGGAAGACGGCCTCCGCTTCCTCGGCGGTGTAGTAGCCCTGCGTCGCCGCGTCGCTCATCACGCCCAGCCTTCCATCACCGCCGCCGCGGTCGCCAGCACCTTGCGCCGCTCACCCGGGTCCACCCCGCCGCCGTAGCGTCCCAGGTCGCAGGCCTCCAGCACGAAGTGCACTCGCGCGCGCCGCTCCGCGTCCACGCCCGCCGCCGCCAGCTTCTCCCCAAGCGCCTCGCGCGTCAGCCCGCCCACGGGGAAGCCCAGCTGGGCCTCCAGGAAGCCCACCATCGCCCGCTCCACCTCCACGTAGAACGCGCCCGAGTCCGAGCCCGCCTTGAGCTTCTCCGCCTCCGCCAGCCTCTTGCGCGCGGCCTTCGCCTGCTGACGGCCCCGGCCCGCCTCGGAGCGCGTGGCCAGCCGGCCGCGCATGCCGCCCATGAACGCCACGCCCGCCAGCAGGCCCAACGGCGCCAGCACACCCGCGACGAAGAAGGGCCGCGTCCACACGGGCTGCGACGGCTCCACGAAGTGGGCCCGAGCGCGAACAGGACGCAGTCCCCCGGTGGAGAGCACGTTCTTCTGCTCGTTGGCCGCGTCCGCCATCTGGGAGGGCGTCATCGTCGACGGCAGCGAGGACACCCCGCCCGCTCCCGCCTCCACGGTGATGGTCACGGGGTCCGTGCGCGCCGTCTCGTACTGACGCCGCGACGGGTCGAAGTACGGGAAGCGCAGCTCCGGCAGCGTGAAGGTGCCCGTGCGCTGCGGCATCACCAGGTACTCCACCACGCGGCGGCCCTGGATGCGGTTGCGGTTGGGCGTGAGCCGGTCCGTCGTCGTGGGCTCATAGATTTTCAGCGAGGCCGGGCCGGTGAGCTTCGGCGGGGTGACGTTCTTCACGTTGCCCTGCCCCTCCAGGATGACCTTCACCGTGATGGGCTGCCCCAGCTCCACGCGCGTCTGCGACACGTCCAGCGACATGCGCCACGAGCCCACGTTCGCGTTGGACATGTTCGGCGGCGCGCCGTTCGGCAGGGGCCGCACCTTCACCTTCAGGCCGTTGGAGACGCGGTGCACGCGGTGGCCCGCGAAGAGGAAGCCCGTGGTGATGTCCGCCTCCGCCGGGGTGATCAGCAGCGTGCCGGACTTCACCGGGAACAGCGCGCGGCGGCGCAGCAGGTAGGCGCGGTAAGGGATACCGTCCACCACCTTCTGCTCGCCCGTGAGCTGCGTGGGGCTCTCCACCTCTTCGGTCCAGAAGCCCTCCAGCTTGGGCATCGTCACCGCGTCCACGCTGGACAGGTCCACGCGCGAGTAGATGTAGAGCGACAGCGTGGCCTGCTCGCCCACGTAGAGGTCGTCGCGGTCCAGGCTCGCGCGCAGGAACAGGTCCGAGTCCCCGCGCGGAATCACCGGTTCGTCGTCCCGAGTGTCCGAGTCGTCGTCCCCGAACGGGTCCGGCATGTTGCGGAAGTTGCGGAACGGATCCGGTAGCTGCTGCCTGCCGCCCTGCTGCGCCTGGGGCGCGTTGCCCACGCGGCCTTCGCGCACGGTCAACGGCACGGCGTCCGTGCGGTACGTGCGGCCTCCCGCGGTGAGCGTGGAGGGCGGAATGGTGAGCTTGCCCGCGCGCAGCGGGCGCATCAGCAGCTCGTGGCGGGTGATGTCCTGGATGACGGCGGGGCCGCCTCCGGACAACGAGATGGAGCGCTGGCTGCCGCGCGACGAAGAGAGCACCTCGAAGTCGTTGGACGCGGGCAGGCGCACCTGGGCGTTGGACGGCGCGTCCACCATCACCACGGTGAGCTTGAAGGTGTCGTCGGTGCCCACCTCGGTGCGGTCCACCGTCTGGTAGAACTCGATGTCCGCCGCCCACGCCGGCGCAGTGGCCAGGAGGGCGAGCACGGCGAGCAGCGCCGTGCGTCCGCTACCAGTCCTTCTCATTGGGCTTCCTCTGCTTCTTCTTCTGCTGGAAACGCCAGAGCTGGAGATTCTTCTCGTTCTGCTTCATCGCATCCAGCAGGCGCTCGGCCTCCTGCCGGTCGACGTCGCCCGGCGAACTTCCGCCGTCGCGCGGGTTGGATTCCGTCTCCTCCTCGCCCTCGCTGCCGCCGTCCGCGCCGCCATCGCGCGAGTCGCCTTCGCCCTCGTCCTGGCCTCCGTCGCCCTGGCCACCATCTCCGCCGCCGTCGCTGGGACCGCCATCGCCGCCGCCGTCCTGCCCCCCATCCGAACCCCCGTCACCGGGCCCGGCATCGCCGCCGCCGCCGTCCGCGCCGCCGTCCTGACCACCATCCTGCCCGCCGCCGTCCTGGCCTCCGTCAGCCCCGCCATCCACCCCACCGTCGGCGCCGCCATCCGAACCGCCGTCCTGGCCTCCGTCCTGCGGCGTGCCGCCGTCACCCTTCTGGCCGCCGTCCTCGCCCGCGTCCGGACGTCCGCCGTCGTTGCCGCCGTCCTGGCCTCCGTCGGTGCCGCCATCCGGGCCGTTCTGGGGCGGAGGCAGGTCGCGCAGCACCACCTCGTAGTTGTGCCGGGCCTGCGGATCCGTGGGATCCAACGTGAGCGCCTTGCGGTAGGACTTGAGCGCCTCCGAGCGGTCACCCGCCGTGGCCGCGAGGTTGCCCAGGTTGTACCAGCTCTTCTGCGCCAGGTCGGGCTGGCGCGAGGACTCCGCCACCTGCTTGAAGGCCTCGCGCGCTTCCGCCGAGCGGCCCAGCTTCGCCAGCGCGTCCGCGCGGTTGAACTCCACCGTCGGATCATTGGGCCGCTCCTTCTTCGCGGCCTCGAAGTCCCGGAGCGCGTCCTCGTAGCGTCCGGCCGAGTAGGCCTCGCGCCCGCGCTGCACCAGCGGGTGGTCCTTCTCCAGCGGCCCCACCGCCCACGCGGGCGAAGGCAGCGCCAGCAGTCCCGCCAGGCCCACCGCCATCGCTCGCGCCGCGCGCCGCCGCATCGGTTGCGTGCTCATGCGGCCCTCCGGCGCGAAGGGATGAGCGCCATGCCCAACACCAGCAACACCAGGCCGGGGACGGCGAACCACTGGAAGCGCTCGTCGTAGCGGACCGTCACGCGGCTCTCCAGCTCGCTCTTCTGCAACTGGTCGATGCGCTCCACCACCTGTCCCATGGCCACGCCGTTGGGCTGGTAGAAGAAGGCGCCACCCGTGGCGTCCGCGATGGCCGTGAGGCCCGCGCGGTCCAGGCGCGTGATGACCGTGTCGCCGTTGGAGTCCTTCTTGTAGTCCACGAACTCGCCGCGCCGGTCGTAGACGGGGATGGGCTCACCGGAGTCCGAACCCACGCCCACCGCGAGCACCTGGACACGCGCGTCCTTGAGCGCCTCCGTGGCCTCGCGCACGTCGCCCGTGAGGTCCTCGCCATCCGACAGCAGCACCACCACGCGCTCCTTGGAGCCCCGGTCCGCGTTGTCCAGCACCTGCTTGGCCAGCCGCAGCGCCGCGCCCACGTTCGTGCCGCCCTGGGGCATCGCGTCCGGCTCCACCGCGCGCAGGAACAACTTCACCGCCGAATAGTCCGACGTGAGCGGCGACTGCACGAACGCATCGCCCGCGAACACCACCAGGCCCGCGCGGTCGCCCTTCAGCTCATCCAGCAGCGTGTTGAGCTCCAGCCGCGCGCGGTCCAACCGGCTGGGCTGCACGTCACGCGCGAGCATGGACTTGGACGCATCCAGCGCCACCACCACGTCGATGCCCCGGCGCTTCGTCAGTTCGCTCTTCGTGCCGCACTGGGGCTGCGCGAGCGCGAGCCCGAACAACATCAGCCCCAGCCCGTACAGGCCGCCCTGCACCGCCGGCCGCCACACGGACACGCCGGGCGCGAGCGCCGTCACGTGGCGCTCCGCGATGAGCGCCGACAGCCGCGTCCTGCGGCCCAGCGCCTTGAGCAGCGCGAGCACCCCCAACAGCAGACCCACCAGCAGCAGCCCCAGGTACAGCGGCTGCGCCAGGCCCACCTGGTAACCCAGGAGCGTGAAGCGCCAGGCCTCCATCGTGGGCATCATGGGAACACCCGCAGGATGGTGGCGCGCAGCAGCAGCTCCAGCGCGGCGAGCCCGAAGGCCACCAGCAGGAACGGGTGGAAGTTCTCCTTGTAGGTGGCGCTGGCGCCGCCCTCCATCAGCTTCGAGCGCTCCAGCGCGTCCAGCACCTTCTGCAGACCCCGCTTGAGGCCTTCAGGGTCGGTGGCGCGGTAGTACTCGCCGCCGGTGCGGTCCGCGATGTCCTGCATCAGCTCCGGGTTGATGGGGATCTCCGTCTCGCGCCACACGGTGTTGCCGAACAGGTCCGTGCCCTGGGGGAAGGGCACCTTGCCGCCCTTGCCTACCAGGATGGTGTAGATGGGGATGTGGAGCGACGCGGCCATGTTCGCCGCGTCCAGCGGGGAGATTTTCCCGGCGTTGTTGTCACCGTCCGTGATCAGCACCACCACGCGGCTCTTCGCGTCGGAGTCGCGCAGGCGGTTGAGCGACGTGGCGATGGCGTCACCAATGGCCGTGCCGTCCTCCAACACGCGGGTGCGCAGCTGCTTGAGCACTTCCTTCAGCACGCCGTAGTCCAGCGTCAGCGGGGACTGCGTGTACGCAGCGCCGGAGAACACCACCAGGCCCAGGCGGTCGTTCACGCGGCCGGAGATGAACTCGGTCAGCACTTCCTTCGCCACGTTGAGGCGGTTCTGCGGACGGAAGTCACCGGCCTCCATGGACGTGGACAGGTCCAGCGCCACCACGATGTCGATGCCCTCCACCGACAGGTCGCGCACGCGCGAGTCGCGCGACTGCGGCCGGGCGATGGCCACCACCGCCGCCACCAGCGCCGCTACGCGCAGGATGGGCAAGAGCGGCAGCAGATACGTGCGGAAGCCTCGGCCGCCCTTCGCGAAGACGTGCGCGGCGGAGAAGCGCAGCGTGGCTCGACGCTTGCGTTCCCAGAACGCGAGCGCCAGCAGCAGCGGCGCCAACAGCAGGGCCCAGAGCGCCTCCGGGTTATTGAACGCGAGGTCCGGGGGCAGCATCGGGCTTGGGGGGAGCGGGAGGAACGTACGTTTTCGAGAGCAGGTCGTAGCCGAAGGCCAGCGCCTGATTACAGGACTCGGGAGACGCGTCGGCGCGGGCGTACTTCACCATGTCCGACTCGGAGACGAAGCGCATCAGCGCGTCCTCCGGCAGGCCCGGCGTGGGCAGCTTGCGCAGGGACGCCATCAGTTCGGACGACGTGCACTCCAGGGCCTCGAAGCCGTAGCGCTCGCCCAGGTAGCCGCGCACGATTTCGGAGAGGCGGAAGTAGAAGTCCTTCACGTGGCCGCGGCCGGGCAGGTCCTCGCGCTTGAGCGCGTCCAGGGACTGGCGCACGCGCACGTCCAGCGGCAGCACCGGAACCACCTTCTCGCGCTTGGGCCGGCGCTGCCACCAGCGCACCAGCATCCAGGCCGCGACGGCCACCGCCAGCGCCACCGCCAGCGCGTAGAGCAGCGTCCAAGAGCGGATGGGCACTTCCTGCGGGGGCTGGTAGTCGAACAGCTCCGCGCCCTGCCCCTGCGCGTCCGGCGGCAGCGTGGAGGTCACCTCCACCGTCTTGCCCTTGAGCACGAAGCGGCGCGGCCCCTCCGGCGTCGCCACGTCGAAGGCGAGGTCCGGCAGCTGCACGTCGCCCAGCTCGAACGCGGAGAAGCGCAGGCCGAACGTCGTGGTCGCGTCGTTCGCGTTGTCCTGGCGCTGGCGCGTCTGCTGGAGCAGCTCCACCGCGCTCTCACCCGTGGGCGCCACCAGCTCGTAGCGCTGGTCCTTGGGGTGCGTGAGCGTCACCTGGTAGGTGAAGGGCTCGCCGATGTGCACCGCTTCCGGTTCCACCCTCGCGGACGCACCCGTGGGCGCCACCGTTTCCAGTGCGACGGGGGCCTTGGGCGCGGGGGCCTGGGCCCAGGCGGCCGGCGCGCTGACGAAGAGGACGGCCGCGAGGATGAGCGCGTGTCTCATGCCGCCATCCTCCGGGCCCGCGCGCGGAAGAAGTTCGCCAGCGCCTTGCCGTGATCATCCCCGGCGCGCAGCTCCACGTGGTCCAACTCCAGCTTCTTGAACAGCTTGCGGCGCTCGTCGCGCTGGGCCTGCATGGCGCGCATGAACTTGCCGCGCACGGCGGTGGAGCTGGTGTCCACCACGAAGCGCTCGCCCGTCTCCGGGTCTTCCATCTCCACCAGGCCGTGGGCAGGGAAGCGCTGCTCCAGCGGATCCTCGATGACCACCGGCACCAGGTCGTGGCGGCGGCCCACCAGACGCAGCGGCTTCTCGTAGCCCGTGGCCATGAAGTCCGACACGAGGAACGTCACGGCCTTCCGCTTGGACACCTGCGTCAGGTACGTGAGCCCCGCGGACAGGTCCGTGCCGCGGCCCTTCGGCTTGAAGGTGAGGATGTCGCTCACGAGCCGCAGCACGTGCGTGCGGCCCTTGCGCGGCGGAACCACCTTCTCCACCCGGTCCGAGAAGAGGATGAGCCCCACGCGGTCGTTGTTCGCGATGGCGCTGAAGGCAATCTGCGCGGCCACCTCCGCGGCGACCTCCGCCTTGGTGCGGTCCTTGGAGCCGAACTCGTTGGAGGCGGACACGTCCACCAGGAGCATCACCGTGAGCTCACGCTCCTCGGTGAAGACCTTGATGTAGGCCTCGTTCATGCGCGCGGTGACGTTCCAGTCGATGAAGCGGATCTCATCGCCGGGCTGGTACTGGCGCACCTCGGAGAAGGCCATGCCGCGGCCCTTGAACACCGAGTGGTACTGGCCGGCCAGCATGTCGGAGACCACCTTGCGGGTGCGGATCTCCAACTTGCGGATGCGGCGGATGAGGTCCTTGGGCAGCACGGGCGCGCTCTTACCTGGAGCTTCTCAGGGGACTTCCACGCGGTCGAAGACGCGCTGGATGATCTTCTCCTGGGTGAGCTCCTCGGCCTCCGCCTCGTAGGTCATCGCGATGCGGTGGCGGAGCACGTCGAAGGCGATGGCCTTCACGTCCTCCGGGGTGACGAAGCCGCGGTGGCGCAGGAACGCGTGCGCGCGGGCCGCCTGCGCGAGCGCGATGGTGGCGCGCGGCGAGGCCCCGAACTGGATGTAGTCCGCCAGGTCCTTGAGGCCGTAACGCGCGGGCTCACGCGTGGCGAACACCACGTTGAGGATGTACTCCTTCACCTTCTCGTCCATGTAGATGGCGTGGACGAGCTCGCGCGCGCGCACCAGGTGCTCCAGCGCGATGACCCGCTGGACCTTGGGCGACGAGCCGCCGGACATCCGGTCCATGATGACCTTCTCTTCATCACGGGTCGGGTAGCCCACCTTCACCTTGAGCATGAAGCGGTCCACCTGCGCTTCGGGGAGGGGGTAGGTGCCCTCCTGCTCGATGGGGTTCATGGTGGCCAGCACCAGGAAGGGCGAGGGCAGGCCGAAGGTCTGGTCGCCGATGGTGACCTGGCGCTCGGCCATGGCCTCCAGGAGGGCGGACTGGACCTTGGCGGGGGCGCGGTTGATTTCGTCCGCGAGGACGATGTTCGCGAAGATGGGCCCCTTGCGGACGGTGAACGCGGCCGTCTGCTGGTTGTAGATCATCGTGCCGACGAGGTCCGCCGGCAGCAGGTCGGGCGTGAACTGCACTCGCATGAAGGTGGCGCTGAGCGAGTCCGCCACGGTGCGCACGGTCAGCGTCTTGGCGAGTCCGGGCACGCCCTCCAGGAGGACGTGGCCGTTGCACAAGAGGCCGATGAGGATGCGTTCGAGCATGTACCGCTGCCCGACGATGACCTTGCCGGTCTCCTGGTTGAGGACCTCGACGAAGCTGCTTTCCTGCTGCACGCGTTCAGTGAGCGCGCGAATGTCGGTGTTCATGTCCCCTCTGTCGGCCTGGGCGGCGGGCAGCCTAGGGTTCCCGGGCGTCCGGCTCAACACCGCTGTAGGCCAGACATTCCGTCAAGCCGCCCTGTCCCGTAAAGGGTCATCCTCCCATGTCC
>NZ_RAWF01000191.1:0-19317 GCF_003612075.1 Corallococcus sp. CA041A | reverse complement strand
TGGGGGGACTCCGGAAGGAAGGGGCTGCCTGAGGGGCAGGCAGGGGAGGGAATGTCGCAGGAGTGACCGCCGTGCCTTCAGGAGGATTGACGGAGGGCGTTCAGCGGTTAATGTAGGACGGGTGCGGAGCAGCTGGGGCCGCATGACGTACATCGAACCGGGGGCGACCTGGCTTCGACGGGGGCAATGACGTTCGAGACGCGTGCCGAGCTTGTTGGGTGCTCGTAAAACTGCCGACAACATCACAAAAGCCAACGACAACGTTGAGCTCGCGCTGGCTGCCTAATTAGCAGTCTTTAGTGCGCGGTCCCCCTGCTCTCGGTCCGTGGGGTGGGGATGGGCCGTCATAATGCGGACTGGTCGCCAAGGGTGCCTGGGCCCGAGGTGACGAGATCTTTCCAGGACCGGCATCAGGTATCCCGTCCGTGGGAGCCCTGGTGACGTAGCAAATCGCGGACTACGCACGTAGGGTCGAAGAGCCGACGGCTTTCGGACGAGGGTTCGATTCCCTCCGCCTCCACAGTGAAAGAGCCTGGCAATCCAGTACGGGTTGCCAGGCTTTTTCTTTGGCTGCGTTTCCGCATGGGCCCTCAGCGGTGAGCGTCAATGTAGTTGTCGCGTGAAAGGGTTCAGCCGATGCGCTTTAGTTCCTGCACTTCCTGTGAGGGGTTGAGGCGCACGCGGACTGGATCATCGACCTGGGGCCAGGCGCAGGCCACGCCGGCGGGCGGATCGTGTTCGAAGGCACCCCGGCCCAGCTGGTCGCGAAGCCTTCAACCCTGACCGGCAAGCACCTCGCGGCGTACGTTGGCTGACCGGTGTCGCGGGCCCGTGGGCTCCGCGTGGGGTACCGGGCAGCGGCCCCCTCCTCTGCCTGGCAGGGATGGCATGGCGTCCCTCGCACCGAAGCACGCGCTGCCGGCCGCGGCATGCCTTCGCGGCCCTGCGTGCCGAGACGACGGGACAGCCTGTGCTCTCCCGCTCGAAGGCGATGCCGTACTTGCAGGTGCGGATCCCCACCCCGAGCTTGAAGTGCACGAGCAAAGGGAGACGGGCGATGGAGATCAAACCCCAGGCCATGGCGATACCCAGGTCGACGGACCACCTCGAGAAGGGAAAGTACGGTCCCATCTTCCCGAAGACCCCCGCCTGTTATGGCTTCACGATCGTCGCCAACGTCAAGCCGGGGCGCGCCGATACGCTGCGCGGCTACGGCCAGAGTCTGGCCGAAGCGCTCAAGGGCGCCCCTGACCTTCTCGCACCGCTCAAGCTCCACTACCTCCGCTGGGTGCTCTTCGATGACGACACCCGGTTCATGTATCAGGGCATCTTCGATACCGACTTCGACAAATACACCGAGGACGCGGTCGTTCTCTTCACGAAGTCAGGCATCAATACCGCCTTCGAGAACCTCGAGGGGTTTCCCCTGGACTGGAAGACCAACGCGCCTGCGTTCGTCAAGTTCCTCCGGGACCATCAGTGCACCAGCTTTCTCGAATACGGCGAGTATCCGTACTTCACGAGCGATGAGATCAAGAAGGCCCTGAAGCTCAAGGCCTCGTTCACCGAGATGCTCGAGCAGATGCAGTAGGGACCTGTCATGAGCGAGCCATCCGGGCGGACCTACAACCAGAACCACGCGCCGAGGAAATACTCGAGGAGCCATCGGCGGGTCAGCGTCTACACGTCCTGGAGCTACCCCGGAGAAGCCAATCGCAACCCCGCCGAGATGGACAATCGGTTCTCGACGATGACCGAGGTCCGCCGGGTGCTCTGGCCCAACTATGAGTCCCCGCAGTGGGCGGATCCGCGGAGGTTCCAGCAGGGAATCGCGGGCTCCCTGGAGCTCTTCTTCTGGGCGTGGGTGAAGTTCCAGCAGGTCATCGAAGAGGTCACCGGGCACAAGGTGCCCATGTTCCAGCGGGTCGACCAGGCGGGCTTCCCCCTGCCGCTCGACGAGCGGGTCCTCGCGGATGCGGACACGCTGCTCGTCTTCGGGCTGGACCACGATGTCACCGAACAGGTGGCCGCCCCGGAGGAGATAGAAGCGGTCCGCGCATTCCTCGAGCGCGAAGGCACCTGTCTGGTGATGGGCCCGCACCACGACGTCGGGCACTCACCGGACCTGGACGAGCGCGCCCTGGAATACGCCCACCACGGCGACGCGCTGGTGCCGCGTCAGCAACGCTTCGGCGGCTATACGCGCTCATTGATGAAAGGGCTGGGAATCCCCGTGGAGAATCGCTGGGGTCTCCGTCCCGCCGTCGTTGAAGGAACGAACCGGAGCGTCCCGCTGACGGTGATGTCGGACCTGGACACGCGCGGCTGGCTTACCGGGGTCCAGAACTTCAACTTCCACATGCACCTGCCGCACTACGCGGTCACCCAGGAGGATTCCCGTTCGGCTCGCGTCCTGGCGAAGCAGCCCATCGACCGGACCCGGCCCCATCCGTTCACGAACGCGGGAAACACCGAGTTCAATGCGCTGGTGTGGATGCCGCCGGGCGACGGCAGGGCCGGCGATGTACTGGTGGCTGATTCCACCATCTTCAGCACCTTGTTCGGGGCGGACGAGAGCCTCGTGCGCTTCTGGAAGAACCTCGCCACGGCCCATTGAGATGCTCGAACTGGACGACATCCAGAGCGGAGTGCTGCGGCCCCGGCCGTCTCCGTACGTCGCGACCTACATCCTCTTGCGCATCGACGAACGGAGCGCGGGACGGGAGTTGATGAGGCGGCTCGGCTCGGTGGTGACCACGGCCGGCCATCCGAGCAGCCCGATGAGTGACGGCGGGCTCGGCGTCGCGCTCACGTATCACGGGCTTGAGGCGCTGGGTGTACCGCAGGACTCCCTGGACAGCTTCGCGTGGGAGTTCCGGCAGGGCATGGCCGCCCGGGCGAAGGCCCTGTACGACGACGGTGAGAGCAGCCCCGAACACTGGGAACCTCCGCTGGGAACGAGCGAGGTTCACGTCGTGTTGACAGCGCTTTCGCCGGATCAGGCCCGGCTCGAAGCCGCGCTGGACCGCGCGCACACGGCTCTGCGGGAGCTTGGCGGCATCCAGGCCATCTGGCGTCAGGATTGCCACGCACTGAGCACGGGCAAGGAGCCGTTCGGGTTCAGGGACGGCATCAGCCATCCGGCCGTCGAGGGGAGCGGCATTCCAGGGAGCAATCCCCATGAGGCGCCGCTCAGGTCGGGCGAATTCGTCCTCGGCTACCCTGATGAGACGGGCGGCGTACCTCCGATGCCCCGGCCTGACGTCCTGGGGCGCAATGGAACGTACGTCGCCTTCCGCAAGCTTCATCAGCGGGTGGCCGCGTTCAGGCAGTACCTGAAGAACGCCGCGAACAGCCCGGAGGACGAGGAGGTCCTGGCAGCGAAGATGATGGGGAGGTGGCGGAGCGGCGCGCCGCTGGCGCTGTGCCCCTACCATAACGCTCCCGGCCTGGGCGCCGATGCGTCGCGCAACAATGACTTCCACTATTCAGATGACCCGACCGGATACAAGACGCCTCGCGGGTCGCACATCCGGCGAACGAACCCCCGCGACGCGTCTGTCGCTGGCGTGGTCAGGCTCCATCGGATGATCCGGCGCGGAACCGCCTACGGCCCCGAGCTGCCCGACGGAGTCCTCGAGGACGATGGCGCCGAGCGAGGGTTGATGTTCGCCTTCATCGGCGCGCACCTCGGACGGCAGTTCGAGTTCGTGCAAGCGGAGTGGGCCAACGGCGGTGACTTCCTGGGGCTGGGCGACGCGAAGGACCCCGTCGCTGGCGCGCACGACGGAGCGGGCGCCTTCTCCTTCCCGAACCGGCCCATCCCCAGGCGTCTGCAGGGCCTTCCGCGGTTCGTGGTCACGCGCGGAGGCGAGTACTGCTTCATGCCCGGGCTGCGCGCGCTGCGGTGGCTGGCGGAGCTCCGGACATGAATGGTTCAGCGCCCATGGACGTCGTGGTCATCGGTGCCGGACCCGCGGGACTGCTCGCGGCGCTCCGCGCTGGCGACCTGGGCGCCCGGACCGCCCTGGTCACCCGCGACGCGTTCGGCGGCATGGCGGCCCACGACGGACCGGTTCCGGTGAGGACGCTGGCGCAGGCGGCGCGGTTGCTCCGCGACGCCCGGCAACTGGGGCGCTATGGCATCGCGGTGACAGAGCCCGTGCTGGACTACGAGCGGCTGCTCAAGCGCGTGCGCGAAGTGGCCGGCGACGTTCGCACTCACGCGGCCCTGCGTGAGCAGATCGCCGCGGCGGGGGTCACCGTGCACGAGCACGTCGGCGCCGCGCGCTTCGTGGACCCGCACACCCTCGAAACCCAGCGCGGGCTCCGGTTTCGAGCGGAGAAGTTCATCCTCTGCACCGGTGGCGTGAGCCGGCGCCTCCCCATCCCGGGATTCGAGCTCACGAAGACCCACAGCGATGCGTGGAGCCTGACCACTGTTCCGCCGTCGATGGTGGTCGTCGGCAGTGGCGCCACGGGAGTCCAGGTGGCGTCGGTCTTCGCCGCGTTCGGCACACAGGTTCAGCTCTTCGAGGCGGGAGCACGCATCCTGCCGACCGAGGACGAAGACGTGTCCGCCGCCGTCGCGGAGTCCTTCCGTCAGGCCGGTATTGTGGTGCGCGAGGCCTTCGGCACGATTGAACGCTTCGAAACGACACCAGGGGGCGTGCGGATGGTCTTCTCCAGGGACGGCGTGCGAGACAGCGCCGAGGCCGCGCTCGTCGTCGTCGCCGTGGGCTGGAGGGCTGACACCTCCGCGCTCAACCTCGCGGCCGCGGGCGTCGAGACCGACTCGCGGGGTTTCGTACGCGTCGATGCCCAGCTGCGCACCTCCGTGCCGCACATCTTCGCCGCCGGAGACGTGACAGGGCGCCGGATGCTGGTCCCCCAGGCGTTGCAGGACGGGTTCGTCGCGGGCTCCAACGCGGCACGAGCACCGATGATCTCCGTCACGGACGAGGTGTGTCCGATTGGCAGCTTCACCGATCCCGAGTACGCGCAGGCGGGCCTGACCGAAGCGAAGGCACGTCAAGCGCACGACGTCGTGGTGGCGGTGGTCCGCTTCGACTCGACGACGCGGACCCTCATCGATGGTCGAACGACCGGGTTCTGCAAGCTCATCGTCGACCGCGCCACGCGGAAGCTCCTCGGCTGCCACGTGGTGGGTGAGCGGGCGGTCGATCTGGTCCAGACCGCGGCGATCGCCATCGCCGCGGGGATGCGGGTGGAGGAACTGGCTCGAGTTCCGCTCTCGTTCCCCACCTATACCGGCGTCCTGTGTCGTGCGGCGGCCATCGCCGCCCGCCAGCTCCAGGTCGACGTGGACCGGGCTCGCCTCGCGGAGCTGCTTTGACTCAGCGTGGCCGTTCGGCCAGCACGAACGGGCGCAGCCGCTGCTGCAGGGAGTGCGCCTGGTATGTCTGCAGCGTGTCCTCGGGCCCTTGCGCGGGCAGGGCCCCTCTTTTCTCCAGCAGGCGTAGCACCCGGTGACGCGCCACCCGCAGCAGTCGCTCCACCTCTGCTTGCGTGGGCGGAGGCAACGGCTCGAAGCGCACGCCGCCCTCCCGCGGCACGAAGACGCCGTCCGGCACCAGCGAGTGGAAATGAGGAGTCACCTGCAAGGCGGAGCCGAAGAACTGGATGAACGACACGGCCCCGACCTGCCCACCACGTAGGCCATGCCGTCGTGGCCTTCCGGCGCTGCAGGGCGAACACCGCGCGCAGGAAGAGGGTGAGGACGTCCGAGAGTAGCCCCACGTCCTTGAGCAGCACCCACCGCACCCGATGCGGAAAGGACAGCGTCCACTGCCGGTAGGGAGCCCGTCACCCGCGGCTACACCCGGGCCATGGATGAGGCCGGTGCGGAGGCGGGGCTCGCGAGGTTCGAGGCCGCTCCTGCCTGATCAGAGCTGCCCCTACTCCATCGCATGACCCACCAGATCATGGTGGGAATCCAACTCCACTCGAAGTGGGGGATTCTCCGATGAAAACCAGTGAGGAGTCCTTGCTCCGCCTGGGCTGGCCTCTTGCTTTGCGGCTGGAGCATGGTGGGCGGTGTGGCCGCGGAGGCTCCCGTGCATGGCATTACGGGTTCAACGAGCCCTGCGCGCGAATGGCCTCTCACCTCTGGTCTTGGGAGCCTTCATGGCCAGGGGCCTTGGGCGGGCCCGGTTCCGGCACCTGCTCTGGACTTCTCCAGCCCTGTTGCAATTCGCTTCCTGGTGAAGGTGCAAATCCTGGCGATAGCGTTCACAAGGCAAACACTTGTTGCTCCATTGGTTTGCTTTGCTCTACCTTTCAAGGCGTCGCCACCGGCCCGGGCGACGTCAGTTCCTGGGAGTGCGAATCATTGTCCGCCCCCAGCGGCTGTCAGCGGAATCGCCTTGTCCCCGGATACCCGGTCCGCTCGGCAGCACCCACCCTTGAATGGAGATGAATCCGTGCGCGTTGTCTCGTTTCTCGCAATATTTCCTCGTTGGCTCGCTCTGGGGCTGAGTCTCTTTGGTGCTCAGGCCCTCGCGGGCTACGCGCCCATCCCGGACGGTTACGTTCTCCTCAGCACGGACACGACAAACCGATACGTGGTGGCGGGTGGCGCGCGGTTCTTCATCCCTCCCGCGCAGTGGAGCAATTATTCCTCCGCCAGCACGGTGGTGCTGTCCCAGGCCACCATCGATTCCTATGCGGAGATTCCCCAGGAGGGCACGCTGCTCCGCCAGATTGGCTTCTCTGCGATTTATGTCGTGGTGGGAGAGATGTTCTGGTGGATTCCGAGTCCCACGGAGTTGGACTACTGGGATGACTGGAGGACCGTCAACAACATCCCGAACGCTGGCTGGAGTGATACGTTCTTCAACTACTCCTACAAGGTCCTGGTCCAGGAGCGCACGGGGAGCCAGGTCTATCTCTGGATCGCGGGCGCCAAGTACCCCATCACCAATGCGTCGGACCTCGCCTACTACGGGGGCGCGTCCAGCGTGAAGATCGTCCCCTTGGGAACGCTTGCCGACAACACGCACGAGCCCTGGTGCGGCGCTCTCTTGCGCGAGCGCTCGAGCAGCACCGTGTATAGTCTGGGGTATATCAACTCCTCTCTCCCCGGTATGTATCGGTCGCCCGTGGCCGCCACCGCGCACGGTGAGGTTCCGGATGGCGCGCTGAGCTCCATCCCGGTGTTCACCCCCGGCGGATTCCTCAGCTGCATCTGGTAGCGACAAGCTCCCAGCGGGGGGCGGTCACCGACAGGAAGCAGGATGCGCCCGGGGCAGGCTTCCCCGGGCGCATCCCTGGAATGTTTCCTGCTTCGACCGCGAGAGGCTCAGCGCCTGGGACTCCATCGCCGGATCCGCGGTGAAGAACAGCGTACGGGTGGCTGGTTCATGAGGCCGTTGCCGAACGCGAGCGCCCAGAGGCCGTGATAGGGGGTAACTGCCCGAGGGGTCGATTCCCTCCGCCTCCACAGTGAAGGAGCCTGGCAATCCAGTACGGGTTGTCAGGCTTTTTCTTTGGGCCGAGCTCGGGGGCTGTCGGACGAGTTGGCCTCGCGCATGGCGCTGGACCCGGGGTTTCGCCACTTTTGCGCAGAGGGCTCCCTACGGGAACCACATGGCCCTGGGGGATAGCCACGAGAGTTCATTGCCGTAATGCATGCCTTCCACGGCGAACTGATAATTTCTTTCCCAGGTGATCATTGGCGCGCCGAGGACCAGTGTGACGGCCTCATTGAGGACGTCGGGACCTGTCCTGAACATCGTGAAATTCTTCGCCGTGAGAAACACCGGCATCTCCTCCGTCCACTTGTCGTGGTTTTCGCGCATCGTCTGGGTGATGAGCTGGAGGTCCTTGTCGGAGAGGTACAACGACAGGTAGTTCGCCATCGCCTTCACGTACGCATGGATGACCTTGGCCAGCTTGGGAGAATTCGGACGGGCGGCCATGCCCGCGTTGACGGGATGCCCGTTCTGCCACCGCAGAAGCGCGAAGCCGTGCTCGTTCAGCGGGAAGGAGATGTTCCTCTTCTTCCAATCCCGGGCCATGGGCATGTCCATGTCCAGGTAGAGGCCCCCGTACAGGTAGACAACCACCAGGCGCAGCACATCCGAAGCAGCCGCGGACGCGACAAAGCACTCGGCGCCCTCCATGCGGGGGCTGAGCCCGATTTCCTTCTCATAGGCATCGGTCCACATCGCCTGACAGGCCGCGGCCAGCGCCACGCTGGCATCGAACACCTTGCATCGGGACTTGCCGAAGAACTGCGAGTTGATGGCGTCCCAGCCGCGAACACGTGAGTCCGCCCAGACATACACCTGGAGGCCGGCGTCGAATGCGCTGATCCAGGTGTCCAGGGCCTTCATCCGGGCCTCGGGCAGCGCGCTCCCGAACCAGATGATGTGAAGCCGCGGCTGCTCGTCGCAGGTCAGCCGGCAGAGCGCCTGGGAGAAGGCCTCGCGTGAGACCTCGTTCTCGCGCATGGCCTGGAGGGTGGGGTGCGGGACCACGTCCTGGGCGTTGACCCAGACATGCTGGTTCGTGGTGCCACCCACGCGCACCTTCAGCGTAGGCGCATCCGACGGGCTGGCGAGCTGGCCGAAGAGCTTTCCACGCCCCTTCACTTCCACATGCATTGAATCCCTGAGAGGAAGGTTCGCGGGCTTCGTGAGCTCCCGGGCCGAGATCATCTCGACGGGCGGCAGGCTGGTGGACGTGGAGGACACCTGCCTCGGGGCGGTGCTCTTCTTTTCGACGACCCCTGAGGGCGTGGGTTTCTTCTTGAGGTAGGGCGTCTTGGGGGCTTCGAACTTGGGCGCGGTTGGAGCCTTCAGCGCTTCGCGGCAGGTGGCGCACAGACCATCATCTGTATCCTGCTGTTGCATGAATAACGGACACGGCCTGGGCGGTTCGTTGTATCGCTTGTTGAAGCACTTGCCCCTGATGCCCATGTTCACACCCCCGGCGTTTTCCTAGGAGGAGGGTGAGTATAGCGAAAGCTGTCCGTAGCGCTCCAGCCGACCTTCCGGTGCCCGCGGTGGTGCTGGTGCGCCAGAAGGGAATGAAGGAGCCGTGGTGTCTGGCCACCAGCCTGGGGGCTGTCAGCGCACGCCAGGTGGTGGACCTCTATGCCCGACGCTTCTCGTGCGAGGAGACATTCCGGGACGTCAAGGACTTGAGATTCGGGATGGGACTGTCCTCGGTGCGTGTGAAGAGTCCCGAGCGCAGAGACAGGCTGCTGCTGGTGAGTGCCTTGGCCCAGGTGCTGCTGACGCTGCTGGGCGCCGCTGGGGAGAGTCTGGGGATGGAAAAGGGCTTGAAGGCCAACACAGCCAAGACGCGCACCTACTCGCTCTTCCGGCAGGGCTGCATGTATTGCCAAGCCATTCCCATGATGAAGGAGGAACGATTGCGGCCTCTCGTCGAGCGCTTCGCCGAACTCCTCCATTGTCACCCTGTCTTCAAAGAAGCGCTTGGCTTCATATGAGGGGATGGCTCAGGACTGGATGGGCGCCGCGCGGCCGCAGCTGCACCAGGCGGTGAACCACGTCACGCTGCTGATGGGGGAGCGCACCTCTCGGCAGATGCAGCACGCCGCCAACGTGGTGGCCAAGGACGCAAGCCCTGGCCACCCCTGAGCCTCATCCCTTGCCGTGGCAGATCAAAAGGCCCAGGCTTGGCCGTTGTACGTGTACGTGCCCGATTCTCCACACTCATCACGGGCGAAGGCAAAGCATGCCGCGATGCTGCCGGCGTAGGCGGACGTTCGATAGCCCGCGCGAGGGCCGACGTCACACCAGACGTGGCAGATGTTGTCGGGTGGGAGGCCTGCCGCGAGAACCTTTGCGCTCTCGTCCTGGCGGGAGGGGGCAGCTCCCGCCAGCTCGCACTTCGCCTCGCATGCTTCGAATGCGGCAAAACATTCGTTTATGCCGCCCCCTTTTCGATAACAAATCCTCAGCTTTTCGCTGCACGCATCGTAGCAGTCGGCGGACGCTGATTGAGCTGAAGCACTATCCGCTCGCCCATCGCTGGCTTCTGCCGTTCCCTCTGCTTCAGGGCCGCCGCAGCCGAGTATCATCCCCACAGTCATCAGCCCGGCAATGATTGCCACTCGCATCCGTTTCTCCTGGTTTGAGGGTTGGTGCTGCCTCGCCAGGATGGCGCTGCCATTCGCGGTGAGCCAATGGGCACCCCTTCTCCGGGGAACACGTCGCAGTCCCCGGAGTCCACCGTGCCCATCATCACCTCGCAGCGCGCCGCCTTCCTCGCCCTCGTCCTCGCCCAGATGCATTCGCCCTACCGGTGGGGCGCAAAGGGGCAGCGCGTGCCAGCGGATGGCCCGCGCCTCTTCGACTGCTCCGGACTCGTGACGTGGGCGCTCAACCAGGTGGGCGGCCCGGACTGGCGGGCCACGCACAACACGGACCGCCTCTGGGACATCTGCGCGCCCGTGGCGACGGAGGCGGAGCTGCTGCCAGGCGACCTCGTGCTGTACGGGCGCGCGGGCCACACGACGCTTCAGGGGCGCCCGGTGACGCGTGACGACCCGAACCACGTCATGGTGTAAGTCGGAGCGGGCGTGGTGATGGGAGCCTCCGGAGGCGGGAGCACGACGCTCACCCTGGCCGATGCGGCTGCGGCTGGGGCGCGCGTGAAGACGCACCCGCGCATCGCCTACCGGAGCGACGTCCTGGGCTTCCGCCGGCTGCCCTTCACCTCCTGATGGGCTCGCCACCTCGATGCCGCCTGTGCGGCAGGCGTCTGGGCCAGTGCGACCACCCGCGCTGGCTGCCACGCCGCTGAGCCGCCCCTTCCTGCCAGTGCCGTGCAGTCCACCCGCACGCAACAACGCGCAGCATGAGCGCTTACTGCAATCAGGGCAGTGTGAAGCCTTGGGGAACGCAATATGGGCTCAGGGCGGGCTGATAGAACCAACAGCTCGTGCCTGGAGGACAATCCCCCCCATATACCCACGCCCCCTGGGCGTTACAGACCAGCCACCCACCACTGCCTGGTGCGCATGCGTATGAGATGGGCGTGCAGGCCCCCCCTACTACTTGGCCGGACGAGGCGCTTTCCTTCTGGCCGGCCTCCGTTGGCGCTCCGTAATTTGGGGTCGACGGCTGAAATGCAAGGATACCTAGGACAGCCAGCAGGATTGGGGCTGTTCGCATGATCCGCTCCTTCATTTGCTTGGCCATTCAGCGGGGGCGAAGCGCCGTCGGCTGATGGCCATGTTGGCATATCGCAAGTGACCTCAGGCGGAGGCAGGACCGAAGCCACCAAGAGGCGAGCCCCCCGCGAGGCGCCCCTTCTTCGTGGTGCAGCTCATCCGCCGCACCAGGAAAAGCGCCCATGTCCACGCCCACCCCCGCGCCGTACACGCCTCCGCCCGAGCTCATCGCCAGTGCCGAGAAGGCACTGGCCCAGGCCAGCCCCAGCAAGCTCGCCCTCGCCCTGATGCTGTACCACTGCTACGGCAGCGTCACCGGAGGACGCTCCGCGGTGACGGGCGCCGAGCTGCGCCCGTTCGAGAAGTGCTCCACACTGGTGCGCGCCGGCTGGCTCGCGGTCGCCGAGACCATCAACACGACGGCCGCGCGTCACCGACTGGTGGCCGAGCGCGAGGCGGCCCTCACCGAGCTGTACCAGATGCCTCGCCTGCAGCGCGTGGTGGCCCAGAAGCTGGCGGGCTACGAGCGGGGCCCGGGCGCTGAGCCCGCGGCGCGGACTGTGGCCCAGGAGCTGCGCCTGTCGGAGGACGAGGTGCTGCGGCTCCACCGACAGGCGCTGAAGCGGATGCGCGAGGCACTCGACGCCAAGGGGCTCGGGCCGGAGCTGCCCGCGCGCGTCTCCGGGAAACTGCGCCAGCGCCGCGCGGCCGCGCCTCGGGATGTGCGGCCGCGCCCGGTGGGGCAGGGCGCTCAGATGGGGCTCGCGCTCCCCGCAGTGGAGTCCCGCCGCCCGTCGGCGTGGGGCGCGTAGGTGCCCACCATCATCGCGGCGAAGGCGGGCACGTGCACGGCGGCCGGGTGCAGCGGGCGCATCCTCAAGGGCGAGTACGTGGAGTACTCCGCCGCCACCGGCACGCGGCACCTGGTGTGCGCGAGCGCCGAGCAGGGCAGGCGCCCCAACCTCCGCGCTGGGCTCTGCCGGTTGCGGCGCCCAGGTGGCCCCTCGCGAGGGTTCGCTCGTGCTGAAGGAGACGACTCGCGGGACCAGCTTCCAGAAGAAGTGGCTGGTGCTGTGCCCGCGGTGCGCGTGAGCGCCGGTCAGTCCAGGTCCTCCAACTCCAGCTCCGCCTGCTGCCGGTAGAGAGGCACCACCTCCACGGCGAGCAGGTCCTCCAGCAGCTTCCGGGCCCCGGCTTTATCGCCCGCCTTCGCGAGGTCCCCAGCCAGCATCCTCGTGCGCGCCAAGCGCATGGAGCCCTCGCGGATCCGCGAGCGAGCCTCGCGCAGAAGCGCGGTCGCAGTAGCCGCGTCTTGGACGGCGGCCTGTGCATCCGGCTCAGGGATGGCCACCTCGCGCGCAGTACGCAGCAGCAACTCCCGCACGTCTGGAGTGAGCGCCAGTGCTTCGCCGGCCTCGATGCGCGCAGCGAGCGCACGCACCTCGTCCCAGTTGATGTCCTGGCTCATGCCGCTACCGGCCCTTCCGTTGCCGGAAGCATCGGTCGTGCGGCCATTCCCCCTGCTGGCCCTCACAGAGGCGGAAGCAGTCGTAGCAAGAGCCTATCCAGTCCTGATTCTGGCACTTCTCGTACTCGTTCATGCAGTAGCGCTTCCACTCCGGCAGGTCCTCGCGGGCCAGCTCCTTGGCGACCCTGGCGCCGAAGAGGATTTCCTCTGCCTCGAAGTCCGTGGCCCCGCAGCGCGTGGGGTTGCCCGGGTGCGTCTTTACGCAGCAGCTCACCGTGGAGTCCTGGGGGCCGCACTGCGCCTGGGCCAGGTACACCGCAGTGGCGCTGGGCTCGGTGTCGCTCGCCCGCGCATGGGCACCGCCACCACAGCCCGCCCCCACCAGCGCGAGCGCCGCCACGAGCATGCCCAAGAATCGGGTGTTCAAACTGCGCATGCATAGCTGTTTAGATTCGTTTTTCTTGTGCTTCAATCCTTCTCAGGAGGGAGCCGGAGCCGCGCATGAAGGCCGGCCCCGGAGCACGCCGCCTCTACGCGATGAGCGCGGGCAGCCCGTCGGCCGGCAGCACCTTCTCGCGGTAGGCAGCGACCTCGGATGCGCCAGGGGAGACGGGCGTAACGTTGTTACGCTGCTTGGCGTCGTTCAGCGCTCTGGCGCCGCTGCTCTCACCTTTCCCAGAGGGGCCGTGAAGGGAAGTGCGCGATTCTCCAAGCCCAGGTCGGAGGGTTCGATTCCCTCCGCCTCCACAGTGAAAGAGCCTGGCAATCCAGTACGGGTTGCCAGGCTTTTTCTTTGCCGCCCCCTTCACGGTGGCTGCACGCGGGATGGCGACGGAGTCCGTGGTGGCCACCCCCATCGACGACAAAGCGCCCCGACGGGTGCTCTCCACGCACGCGCGGGCACGAGCGCCGAGGGTATCGGTTCTACCGACCTCCCTGGCTGATGGCTTCCGTCGCGCCTGCCACCCAGAGGATGGGGTCGGGGAAGCGAAGGGCCAGGAGCGCTAGAGGCACCACTCCTGGCTCTTCGAGGCCATCCCCGAGCCGGCAAACTCGGGTGCAACCAGCCCTCCTGCAAACTACCTCCGACAGCAACGCCAGGCGAGGGCCTACCGGGTGATGTCATGGATGCCCCCAGCGACAACGTGGCAGCTCGGGCGCCGCGCGATCACCGTGCAGGTCCGGCGGAACTCCTGAAACGACAGAGCTCCTTCTTCAGGGCCTGGAGGGGAGGGGACCTCAGTGGATGCGCGCTGGCGTCTCCTGTTCCCGCGCCGCCGGGTATGCGCGTGGCACGGCGGCCGGGGCCTTGGGCGCGTGGGCCACGCCCTCCTCTCGGTAGCGACGCACCAGCATTTCCAGGTGCCCTCTGCCCAGGGAGGAGGGCGTAGAGTCGCGAGAAATCCGCGGGGTCCTCCGGGTCGAAGCGGATGTGGAAGGCGCTGGCCAGGTCGCACGCCAGCCGCAGGTCGATGGGCAGCAGCTGGGTGAATCCGCGCCCCGTGCGCAGGTCCCTGGGGGACAGCTCCTGCAGCAGCGCCCTCGTCAGCTGCCAGGAACGCAGGAGGACCGCCGCGCCTTCCTCTCGCTCCCGTGGGACGACTTCCAGTGTCTCCGTCATGGTTCCTCCTCGCGGACGCGCAGCCGCAACGGAAGGATGTGGAGACCTGGCTGGCCTGACACCCGGCCCCCTGAAGTCCCCCCCAGACTCGCGCGAGCGACCGCCGCGCGGATTGGCAAGCACGTCCGTCATTTGGAGCGCTTCCAGGCCCGGACGGTAGACTCCGCCCCACTCGAAAGGGGTTCCGTCTTCCATTCCAACCCCTTGGGGAGAACCTTCGTGGCGTTGCTTCGACGTGTCCTGTGGCTCGCGGTGTCTGGAGTTGTCATCAATGGATGTGGTGGAGAAGTCCAGGCGCCCGTGCGGGAGCCGGACCTCTCCGTGAAGTCGGATGCGCTCTACTCCGAGAACGGAGTCCAGCTCTGGTCGCTCACGGACCCGGTCATCCCGGTCTGCTGGCTGACGCCCGGCTACGACGTGGACAAGCAGCTCATGAAGGAGTCCCTCGCGCGCACCTGGGAGTTCGAATCCCAGGTCCAATTCACCTGGACTGAGGGGTGCCCCACCACGGGCACCGCGAAGTACGTCCGCCTCGAGTTGATACCGAGCGCGCCCCCGGATAGCGGAGGAGGCATGGTGAGCGTGGGGATGGCGGGGGCCTTTCGCCTGCCATCGCAGGGCAGGTCGGGCTACATCGACCTGCCCGGGACCAACTTCTCGGGCCGGCTCAGCCGTCTGCAATATCTCGCCTCCCACGAGCTCGGGCACGTGATGGGCTTCAACCACGAGCAGCACCGCGACGACGCCCAGTCCCCGTGCAGCGCGAATGTGAACCTCGGCCAAGCGTACACCCGCTACGACCGCGACTCGCTCATGCAGTCCATGAACGCCTGCAACAGCAATATGTCCGAGGACCTGAGCGCGTTCGACAAGGTGGGCGTGGCCAGCGTGTATGGCCCGAGGCGCTGGACCGACCAGTTCGGGACCCAGGGTGAGACCCCCGGGGAGATCCTGCGCCAGTTGGCGGACGTGGATGGGGACGGAGACGACGAGCTCATCTACTTCCACGGCAACGGCGTGCGCGTGGCCGCGGCGAACGCCTCGCAGCGGACCTTCCAGGTGGCCCAGGTCTGGCTGGCGGACTTCGGAACCAGCGCGGGTTGGAGCGGCACCCTGCATCCCCGCTCCGTCGGCGACGTCAACGGAGACGGCCTGGCCGACATCGTCGGCTTCGGCGAGAACGGCGTCTCGCTCTCCTACTCCACGGGCTTCAGCTTCACGCCGGGCGCCTTCAGCTTCGTCGGCTTCCACCACGCCAGCCCGAACTGGCCGAGCGCCCTGGCCGCGCCGCGCATGCTCGCGGACGTCAATGGCGACGGCGCCGACGACATCATCGGCTTCAACGGCAGCGGCACCGTGGTCTCTCTGTCGCAGTGCACGGGAGCCCTGTGCGCCGCGAGCACGCAGTTCGCGGCCCCCGTGGTGGCCCTGGCCGCCTTCGGCAGCTCCGTCGCGCAGGGCGGCTGGGACGGAGTGCGCCACCCCCGCCGGGTCGCCGACGTGAATGGCGACGGCAAGGCGGACATCGTGGGCTTCTCGGAGTGGGGCGTCATCGTGGCGCTGTCCACCTCCACCGCGACCACCGCCTCCTTCGCGCCGCCGGCCCTCTGGGTCGCCGACTACGGAGCGGACCCCAGCGTGGGAAGCTGGGCCACGGCGGATTACCCGCGGTACCTGGGCGACCTCAACGCGGATGGCCGCGCGGACATCATCGGGTTCGGCCATGACTACGTCTGGGTCTCGTTCTCCACCGGCACGACGTTTCTCCCGGCGCAGCGGGTCCTGAAGAACTTCACCGTCACCGGCGGAAGCTGGCAGGCCGCCTTCCCTCGCTTCATCGGAGACGTGGACCACGACGGGAAGGTCGACCTGGTGGGAAGCCGCCCGCAGGGCACCCAGGTATTCCTGGGCAAGACGTTCGACGCGAACGCCCTCGCGCCGTAGCCCCCTCGGAGTCACCGGAGCGGCGCCGTCCTCGCGAGGACGCCGCTCCGGGCAGCACTCGCGGAGCATGGGAAGGACAGGAGCCCTCTTGGGCGTAGCGGGCGGGAGCAGCGTGAGACACACGCCAGATTGGCTCCTCTCCGCGTTCACCGTCCACCGCGGCGCGGTCCATCCGGACGCGGTCAGCGCGCAGGGAGCTGCTGGAAAATCCCGGGAAATTCAATGAGCCAGGGAAAAACGCCCACTGCGTATAGGAGGGCCGGGTCTGGGCTGAGGCCCGGCCGTCAATCCATTGCATGCCTCCCGGGACCGTCATGTCATTGCGCCGTCTGTCGTTGTTGCTCGTTCCCTCTTGCGCGGCCTGGCTGGGCTGCGCGGAAGCAGGGCCTCCCTCGGATGAGGTGAAGGGGCCGGACGTCGTGTGGAGCGACCCCCGCGAAGGCACCGCGACGGTCAGCGACGGGGACCTGCTGCCGGGCTGTGGCGAACCCGACGCGGGGCCGGTGGAGCCGGACGCGGGCGTACCCGACACCTCCGTGCTGGTGACGGCCGACTCCCGCTTCCATGCGAGCAGCGGCGTGACGGTGGTTCCCCAGGACCTGTCCACCCGCGACCTGGAGCTCCTCGTGCCCGACCCGAGCGGGGTGGGCCTCGACCGGCGCTCGGGCACGCCCGTGCCGGGCGGCATGCGCTTCGAGAACATCCCGGACGGGGAGTTCTTCGTCCGCTCCAACCACCTCTACTACCTGACCCGGGAGCGGCGCTTCGACCTGGGCGTCAACCGCGTGGGGCGTCCGGATGCCGTCTATTCGCCGGTCACCTACACGCCCGTGACGGCGGACCTGTCCCAGATGGATCCCTGGCAGGACTACGAGTCCATCAGCTCGCCGGGCACGCTCTTCCAGGTGGTCAGCGGCGACGTGGACCTGGCCGCGTCGCTCGACTTCACGGCGTGGCCCTCGGCCGGCACCACGTCCCATCAAGACCCGGACGCGTTCCTGACAGGCTTCACCGGCTACCCGCTGCCCGTCCTGGATCCGGCGAAGGGCGACCGGGTGTACGTCAACCAGCTCAATGCCGTGCCGTCCGGGACCCTGCCGAGCGGCGCGCCCATGGCCTACACCACGGTGACGAGCAGCCAGCACCTGCCGTCCTTCGCGTTCACGCCGGATGGCACCACGCCCCTGTCGCTGACGAGCAGCCTGCGGCCCACGCCCCGGAGCGAGTTCTCCATGGAGTGGCGCCTGTCCGAGTTCACCCGCTGGCGCGCGGACGTGAACCCGGACTCGACGCTCAGCCTGCCCATCTTCCAGGTGCTGCCCGTGCCGCACGGCCTGGAGGATGGCTGGGTGGGCTACCAGGGAGAGCTGCTCAATCTGACCCTGCCGCGCGGTGAGAACGGCGTCATCACGCGCCGGATGGCCTTCGGCAATCCCTATCCCGCCTCGTGGGGCGTGCTGGGGTACGCGACCTATACGTTCCGCGCGGGGGCCCCGGTCGTCGTGGGGGCCAGGGGGCACTACCCCACTGGCTCCATCACCGTCGTCGACCGGTTGGAGCACTTCATCGCGGGTCCCATCGTGCCGAAGATCTCACCGCCGCGGGAGGTGCGCATCGACGGCCTGGATGCCTACGTGTCGCGGTCGGTGGGCACCACCCAGCCGGTGGTGAGCTGGCGGCAGCCGGTCCTGGGCACGCCCCAGGCCTACAGCGTGACGCTCACCAAGCTCACCGACAGCTCCGTCACGCCGCCCGCGAAGCGCTTCTACGTGCCCGGCGACAGGACGTACCTGCGCCTGCCTCCCAACGCGCTGGAGCCCGCCTCCACGTACTTCCTGCGTGTGACGGCGGATGGCTCGCCGGGCTTCGAGCCCTGGCGTGCGCCCTCCATCAGCATGGAGCGGCTGCCCGGCTCCAGCGCGTCCACGTTCAGCGCCGCGTTCACCACGCCGTAGCCCGCGGAGTCCCGGGCGGGCCCGCCCGCTACCGCGCTGTCTGGCGGTGGCGGGTGAGGCACTGCGGGTGGCGCACGTCCACGGACCCGGTGAGCTTGCTGACCTGGGCTTGCAGCGCGGCGTTGCGTGAGCTGTAGACATCGCTGTTGGAGTCCGCGAAGAGCATCCGCGCTCTGGGGCGCCCCTCGCGCAGGGGCCAGGTGCGCACTCGCTTCACGTACGCCAACACCCGTCGCCTGCCTCCACACCTCCAGCACGAACGTCTTTTGGGTGGCAATGCAAGGCACACTCAGGGGCATGGGCGAACCACGTCGGAACGCCCGGTGTGGCAAGGGACTCATTCGCGTGAGAGCCCGCGACCTGGTTGTGGTTGCTGTTTCCGAGAAGCACTCGGACTTGAAATAGAGGTGAGGAGGAAATGCCGTCCCGCACGTTACTTCGAGCGGAAATGCAGAAACGCTTTCCGGAGCCCCACGCCCATCCTGGGCGCGGAGGCCTCAGCCAACGGCAAAAGGGGACAACACAATGAAGCGAGCGTCCATCGTTGTTTCGGCGGTGATGATGTCGGTCGGATTTGCCAGCACGGCCCTGGCGGCCCCCATCACCGTGAATGGCTACGTCTGCGCGGCGACGTACACCCGGCAACCCAACGTCACCTACGGCCAGGGCTACGTGGTCGTGCAGGTGAACACCGGGGCGAACTGCACAGGGAGCTTCGTCGGCAACTACTACTACCTGGGCTCGGGCGCCTCGGCCGCCGGCTACCAGTACAGCGAGGCCGAGCGCCTGGGCCTGTTCGAGCGCGCCACCCAGGCCGCCACCCAGGGCACGTCCGTCAGCCTGTACGTGGAAGGCGCGGGCATCGGCATCCTCAACACTACCTACCGCGGCAACTGACGGCGGACGGGCTATCGCGCTCCACTGACGAGTAGCCGCGCGGGGGACCGGCCTCGTTTCGGACCGGCAGAGTGATGGGAAGTGGTCGCGGGTGGGCACGTCAGCCCCCAATGTCAGGAAAGTTGTCGCCTCGGGGTTACGCGCCGAGCTGACGATGCCCTCCGCGCGCCTCGCTCACTGGCTTCGACGAGAGCATGGGAAGGACAGGCGCCCTCTTGGGCGTAGCGGGCGGGAGCAGGGCGGGAGGTGAGGGACGCTGACGGGG
>NZ_RAWF01000190.1:0-19525 GCF_003612075.1 Corallococcus sp. CA041A | reverse complement strand
GCACGTCGCCGCTGCCATCCGCTGGGTAGTGCGCCTTTCTCCCCAGGACGCCCTCCGCAAGGCGGGCTGCCTCGCCGAGGGCTTCTGGCTGCGCGATTTGTTAGAGAACTTCTGGCGACCTACTTAGGCTTCTACCACCTGGCGGCGGGGACGGCGCAGGGCGGGGCTTCCCTTGCCAAGGGTGAGTACGAGGAGGCCACGCGCCAGTTGGCGCCCGCGGCCCTCATGGTGGGCCTGTATGCGGGAGGGAAGGGGGCGCGCGCGCTTCGTGAAGCTGGCGTCTCCCGGCTGGAGCGCGCTCGCCTCCAGGCGGTGGTGTCCAGCGTGGAGTCGCTGAAGGCGGTGCTGGAGAGGTTGGAGACGCGAATAGGAGAGAGCGCCGTGGGGGAGTTGGCGCGCTATTTCCAGCAGGACCGGGACGCAGCCATTCTGGTGGCGGAGTGGGGCGAGGCGGGCGCGCTAGCGTTGCACGAGGCGCGAGGCAACGTCGCGCAGGCACAGGCCACATTGGCCGTACGGTACCGAGAGCCCCCGAGTGCTGCGTCCGCCGGCGGGGGCTCCGGGAGAAGGGACGGTACGCGGCCCTCCGTGCCTCCCGAGGCGGCAGGGCTCCCGGCTGAGGTAGCGGAGGCGAAGTTCAAGCAGTTGGAGGCGGAGTTCCCTGGAGAGCGCCTGTCGATGAACGCGGTGGAGCTGACGAGGCACCGCCAGGACTTGCAGAAGGCGGCTCCCGCCGAGGTCAAGGTGGAGCCACTCTGGGACGACTACGTGGCGTACCTGGAGACGAGGGCCGCGGAAATCAAGCAGGGGATTGCGGAGAAGGGCCCCCTGAAGTGGGCGGGCTACCGGCTCGTGCGCGACAGGTACGCACGGGGCTTGGCCTTCGAGAGGATGATGGTCGCTCTCCTGGAGGCGGACGCGGTCCTGCCCCGGGCGCAGCGGCGGTGGCTTAAGGACTTCGACCAGCCGCGCATCGAGACGCACGTGGGGGTGGCGAAGGCGGACCTTCGCTTCGCGGATGTGCTCGTCATCGAAGAGGGGCGAGCGGCCGGCCCGACGCCTCGTGTGGAGACGTTCAGCTTCAAGAGTCGGGATCTCAAGCTGCTGGATAATGATGCGCTCGTCGCACAAATGACTACGGATGCGAGGAATGCGCTGAGGTATTACGGGGGGAAGCTGGAGGTGCTGCGGAAAGGGATACGACAGAGCGCCCAGGTCCAAAGGGTCCGGCTCGTATATGAGGGCGGAGGGCTCAAGCCTAAGAAGGCAGAGACGTTGGAGGCAGCTATGGGCGAAGCACAGGACAAGGTCAGCGGGGTGGAGGTAGTGGTCCAATGAAAGTGCTGGATGCTCACGACCCAAGTGTCGACGACAACTTCCTGTTTTCGTTCGAAGGCGCCTTCGACCAGATGGCCGAGGTCGAGTGTGAGGTTGCTCCCTTTCTTCAGGCTCTCGTTGCCTTCGCTGGCAAGTGGATGCCGGACGTTGTTCGAGGAACGCGCAGGCGCAAATTCTCCCGCGAAAATGTTTGGGAATCTCTGAAGGAGCGCCGCGACGAGAACAGCACGTCCATTGGGCTCTTTCGTGCGCGCTCGCCTGAGTTGGATATGTCGCTCAGTCTTCGGTTTCCGCCGCTCGCTCCGAAGCTACGAATTTGGATCGATGTGAAGCCTCTCTCGCTCTTTTCTGAGGCAGAGGAGTGCAGGCTGTTCATCGAAATGGTCCGGGCATGGGCTATCCGCTACCCGACGCCGTATGCTTCGGCCCACAGCATGGCTGACCGTGAGCTGGCGGGCTTCCCTCATTTCGGCCGCGAAGCTGAGGTTTCTCGGAGGGATGGATTCGACAAGGTCTACGAGGTGTGTTGGCTGAACGTCTTCGGCCCCAAGCTCGTAGAGAGGGTAGGCCGAGAGCGGATGCTCTCGACGCCAGCGCATCTCGTGGAGGAGCTTCCCAACGGCTCCGTCCTCCTGGTGCTAAGTCCGACTGCTGCGGACTTCGCGAGCGACGAGGCGCGTGTGGCCCAGGCCCGCGCGCACGTCCACCTGCGGCCGGACCTCGACTTGGACACGGTGCTGCGCACGCTGAAAGAGCGCAGCGCTGCCCTCGTACCCGTCGAGCCGCGCTTCCACCCCGACGTGGCGCCGCTCCTCTCGCGGCTGCCGGACGAGTTCGCCATCAGCGAGCGGCAACGGAAGATTGCCGAGCTCAACGCCTTCCGGCCTCCTGAGCCTGAAGAGTGGCTGCCGGTCGCCCTTCCATCGGACGTGACGAATCCGGAGCGCGTCCTCAAGTCCTACGGCGACTTGTCCGAAGGACTCGTGGCGGCACTGCACACCAAGGTGCCCTCCATCATGGACGAGACGGCCGAGTCTCTCACGGACCTCGACTTCTTCTTCTGGAGGGAGAACTTCCCGGAGCGGTACACGCGTGAGCTCATCGACAGTCACACAGCTCCGGCGCTCGGGGCCTATCTGGGGGACGTGCTGGTGCGGCGACTGGGTGGAACGTGGGTGCTGCGCGAGAAGATGGAGGAGTCGCAGGTGCGGGTGGGCAAGCGCGTCTGGCTGCCCTTCCTCCGTGCCCGCCGGTACATGCAGTCGCGCCAGTCGCTGCTGGACTACTCGCTCACCCAGTTCGTCCATGAGGTGGAGCGGTATCGGCCCTGACTGTGGGATGCCCGAGCTTGGCTGCGGCGGATGGGAGGAGCCAACCGTCGCCACCGTGGTCATCGTATCAATCGCCTTCATGTGATTCCCTTGAGGGCGAGCCGATGACCTATTCCATGGAAGCTGCGTACGTACTTTTGTTCGAGCGGAAGCTATCTCTATGTCGAATCCTCGGATTCCGAATCCTCCCTCCCTCCCTGGATAAGCGCAAAAAAGATCGATTGCCACTCGCTGGTCCGCTCCCATCCCGTGCGGAAGCTATTGAATTCTTCGGGCGACGCGAGAGCCGCATCTGGGCTGAGGGCCTTCGCGAATTGGTACGCGGCCCAGAGGACGCGCCGCGCGTGCTCGTACATCTCCCAAAAGCAAGCATCGCTGCTAAACGGATCAATGCCTGAAGCATCGTCGGTGATCCCGACGCTCGCCAGCGGGTGCGGTCGCGGGGTTACGTGAATCATTTGGCTGTGGGCCTTGTAGTCAACAGCCTCAGATACGTCCTGCACCTCCTTCCCGAGCCTATCGGCATGCCGCTGGCGAAGCACCCGAGGGTCGAACTTCTTGCGGCGCGTCTTCTCGCTCCATGTGAGCCACTCTTCGACGTGCGAGGGGGAGGCTGCGAAGTCGCGCAGCAAGAATTCAATCTCCATGACTCCGCGCATCGAATCGTGGACGACCGAGTGCATACCGGATAGCGAGGCCTCAAGTCCGACGGCGAAGTAGGCTGTGGTCCGTGCGATGAGGAAGGACGCCTTCTCTAATCGCGTGTCGCCGCGATACGTGGCCTCGTAAGACGCGAGTTGCCCCAGCAGTTCTTCGAGGCCACGAAGGCGTACGCCTTCAACCAAGCGGGAGAGGCGTCGCGTACGGTTCTCCTGTGCCTTTGAGAGTACCTTTGAGCAGAAGGGGTGCGTTTCCTGCAATGCGGAGAGCTGGTCAGGATACGGCAGTGGAGACTCATCGAGCTTTGTGCTGGGCTCTGGCTTTGGAGGCGTCTCGCTATCGGTCATGTGTGCGAGTATATGGCGTTCTCAGCAGAGCCTGTGTAGGGCGTCGAGTAACTGCCGGTCGCCCAAGACTCACCCCGGGGTGGTATGGACCAGGAGGCTCGGTGGTGCCTTCGAACGCGCCGCACTCCTTCGGGCCCGTCGGTACACGCAGTCGCGCGCCCCGCTCTTGACGGACTTGCTCACCCAGCTCTTCGAGAAGGCGGAGCGGTGCCGGCGCCGAGCTGAAGCTGCCGCTCTTCGTGTGCCAGATGGCGTCGGCTGGCGTGCAGTTCGCCGTGCGGTCGGTGGGCTCTGGAGTATGGTGCCGCCATGAACAGAGCCAGCCAGTCAGTGTCCCGACTTCTGCCCCTGCATTCTGGTGCTCTTGCCGCCGCGTTCGTCGCCATGACGGCCGCGACGTCGGCTTGTAAGAGTGAATCCAAGGGCGAGAGTGCAGCCCCTTCACCTCAAGCCCCCGCTGTCACGGCGCGACGCAATGAAGCTCCAGAGGTGCCTGTGCTGCCGCCCGAGCCTGCGCCGCCTTTGGCCGACAAGGCGGCCGAGGTGCCCGAGCTGGAGGCGAAGCTCGCCGTCGACACTGCGTATCAAGCTGTCTGGACTGGGCCGCGAGCCGACTTGAACCTGTTTCTCACGTTCGTGTCGGAGTTGCTGACAGAGGGGGGCGCACCTGTCGACCTCGGTCGGATGCTTCAGGAGAAGAACCTCAAGGACGCAGGAATTAAGCTGCTCCTTGTCTACGCGCGTGTGGGGCATCTCCCCGCAGACTTCACGAAGAACTTTGACGCGCACCTTGCCGCTGTGAGAGGCGAGCCCAACCAGGGACTCTGGGCGCCGTATGCGAAGGGGGCAGTTCCGCATGACTTCACTGCACTTGCTGCCTTGCTGCACCGGGAGAATCCCGAATACCTGCGCGCGCGGATTGGTGCGAAGGCGAAGGGGCCGACTACATGGAGAGTGCCTGGCGGAGGTGGGACGCCGCCGGATCGGCCGTACTTGTCCTACGAGAAAGACTGCTACGAGCGTCTGGCATTGCTGACTCAGCTTGCACCCGCGGAGCAGTCGCGGCTCGACCTGCTCCGACAAACTCGCGTCGGAGACCGCTTCGTACTGGGCGACTTCGCGTACATCATCAGCGGGGCACAGGCGCGCACGTCTGTCGGGAACCAACTCGTCAAGGAAGAGGCGTCCGAAGGGGCGTTGTTTGTCGTCGTGTCCTACGTCATCGAAAACCTCGGCAACGCGCCGGCCACCGTTGTGAGCGATGACTTTCTTCTTGTCGATGCGAAGGGGCGCCAGTTCAAGCCCTCTTCCCATGCGAACACCGCCCTCGCCATGAGTGGGAGCCGAAAGGACCTCCTGCTGTCGGAGCTGAACCCTGGTGTGAAGCGCACGGTGAAGACGGCCTTCGAAATGCCGGAAGCCGCAATTGGTGCAGGTCTCAAGCTGGTAGTCCCCGAGAAGGGGTTGATGGGTTCGAAGAAGGTCGAGATTGCCATCGAGCTTGAGTGAGAGCTGTCCGTTCCTCCCAACCGGGAGAGGCTCAGTGGCCTCGGAGACGAGGCGCAACGCATCCTCGTGAGAAGAGGGCGCCGGAGCGCTCTCCCCTTTGCAGGTGGAGAAGAGAAATGGAGCCGCTCGTCGAATTGAAGCACTTGACCCAAGAGCTCTGGCCGACCCAGTACCCTCACCTTCCGTTCGTCTGGAACCGGGATTTAGAGCCCTACGTTGCTAATCCATCTCTTCTCTCCCGCATCCGCTGGATCATCTGCGCTGACAATCCAGGGCCGAAGGAGAAGAAGGCAGGCCGTTTCCTCGCTCCGAATAGCCTCTCGGGCGGCGACGCGCGCAAGGTGATCGCCAAGGCTGGCCTCGACTGGCAGGAGCATGTAATCGTCCTGTGTAAGTCGGTCATCCACACGAAGGCGACAAGCCTCCTGAAGAAACTCCCGCCCGAGGCGGTACGGGCTACGGAGGAGGCTATGAGCAAGGTACTCCTCGGCTTGCTCGCGAGGACGGAGTCGAAGCTTTGGATCGTCGGGCTCGGTGGTTGTAACACTACGGAGACAGGCTGGCCCAAGAAGCGGCCTGGGGAGGATTGCTACCCTCCCAAGTTCATCACTCCGTACTTCTTCGCCGCCCTGCGGGATGAGGGCGCCCTCTTCAAGGAACGGATCTTCATCTCCAAGCACTTCTCGCACGCGGGCTTCGCGACCGAGATGAAGCAATTCCCGGCCGAGCGGAGCCTTGAAGAGCGGCTGGCGGCGCTGCAGCATGCCACGCGACTCTTTGACCAGGAGCAACACACCGAGGAGCCCACGTCGGTAGGTGGCATCGCCGATTCCACGCCCGAGTAGCAGCCTGCGAAGGATTGAGCCTGCCGAAGCAGGATTTTAGGCGCAAGAGGCTGGCGGCGTCAGTGACAACACTGCCCCAAGTACCCACGTCCACAGCGGAAGCCAGTCAATGCTCCTACAGCGGCCTTCCGCTCGTGTTGCGCCACGGCTGTCCCTGGAGTGCCATGGAACGGCATAGTGGATCGCAGAGGGGGTTCGTAGCGGGGGCGGCCAAGCGGATTGCGGTCGAGGTTGAAAGGGGCGGCATTCCGGTCGCTCAGGAAGGGGCAGGAAGAAAGGCGGCCCGCTGGTGGGGTGATTTCTTACCTGGCAGGGTCCCTGCGAGCATCCTCGTGCGTCCTCGAGCACCAGCATGCGAGCGCTGGAGCTTCAGAACGCGGTCTTGGTGCTTGAAGTCGCCGATGACTTCGCGCCGATGGCCAAACGCATTCTCTTGGGAGGCCCACGCCGGCACGTGGGCTGAGCAGCGGGCGGCGTGGGCGAAGCCGGCGACTTAGAGTGCTGCTCGGCGGACGACTCCGACATCGTTTGGTGTTTCGCCCGCTGCTCTACGACTCTCTCCATCTCGGGTCGGCTCCATCCGCGTGCGCCAATCTGCTCGTATGTGCAGAATCGGACCATGCCGGGGGGATACTGCCTGATGGCGACTTCCGAATCTTGGAGCCCTGTCGAAGACGTGGTCCCGCATCTTGGAGTCGCGCGAGACTCCACTGGAAGTTCAAGCTTTCTGAGGCTGGCGCTTGGGTGCACGCGGCTGGCGCACTTGACGATGAACCCGCGGCAGCGCATCGATTAAAAGCGATTGCGATGAGTCGGTTGACGAGGAGGGGCTGACATGGCGAGCAACACGTTCTCTGCTGCCGATTCAGCGCTCGGGTATCTCTACCAAATTCGTGTCGCGCTCCTCTGGTCGTTGTCACGCATCAAGAAAGATGTCGAATTCGTTGTGTCGCTCGAGACGCTCGACGACGTCACCTTCGACTCGAAGGGAGGCAGTCCCGAGGAGCTTCTGCAGACGAAGCACCACCGCACTCGCGAGGCGTCGCTCTCGGACATGAGCGGCGACTTGTGGAAGTCGCTTCGCGTCTGGTTTGAGGGACACGCGAAGGGGCAGATCCCGACGGGGACCAACCTCTATCTGCTCACGACCGCTGGCGCACCGGCAGGCAGCGCGGCATCGTTCCTTCGCCGCGAAGGCCGTGATGTTGCGCGGGCACAACGGCTCCTTGAGACGGTGCCATCTAGCTCGGACAGCCAGGCAAACGCACCTGCGTACTCGGCATTCCTTGCCGTGTCGCCCGCTTCGCGCCGCGCGATCCTCGAGAGGGTTGTTGTGCTCGACCGAGCGCCAGGCGTCCTCACAATCGACGAAGACCTCAAAGCCGAGGTCTTCTGGACGGCTGAGCCGAAGCACCACGACGCGTTCTTGCAGCGCCTAGAGGGGTGGTGGCTTCGCCGTGTCATCAAGCAGCTCTCCGCGAGTCCACAGCCTGCCGGAATCCTCAGCGCCGAGATCGAAGCGGAGATGTCGGAGCTCCGCGAGCAGTTCAAGCAAGACAACCTCCCAATCGACGACGATCTTCTTGAGTTTGCCCTCGACGACGCGACGTACGCCGCACACGCCGACTATCAGTTCGTCCACCAGCTCAAACTCATCACTGTCAGCAAGAATCGTGTCGGAGCCGCTATCCGTGACTTCTACCGAGCGTACAGACAGCGCTCTCGTTGGCTTCGTGAAGAACTGCTGCTCGTTGGCGATCTGTCCCGGTATGAGCGGAAGCTTGTCGAGGAGTGGGAACTCGCTTTCGAAGCGGCGAAGGATGAAATCGAAGCGACCGCCGCCGAGGCAGCGAAGTGCAAGGCGGCGAAGTCCGTCCTCAAGTGGGCCGAGCAGGTTGCAATTCCAATTCGCCCGGGAGTCACAGAGCCATTCGTGGTTCGAGGGTCGTTCCACATGCTTGCGGACGAGAAGCCGCCACGTGTCGGGTGGCATCCCGACTTCCACGATCGGCTCGCCGAACTCCTGAACCCGGGCAGCAGTGTCCTCCCGAAGGGTGTGACCGGAGGCGGCACTGAATGATTCCCTGGCGCGAACGCTCGATAGAAGAACGGAACCTGCTCAACCCCGGGTTCTGCGCGACGCTGCTGTGGCACGCCGCTCTGGGGTATGCGTCGGAGCGGAGCACGCCGATGGCGATCGAGCTGTCGTTCCTCGTGCTGCCGTTCGTGCTTCATCGTGAGACAAGAGAAAGCTTGCCCGCCAACATCAGGACGTCGCTTCCAACTTGGCTTGCGGAGCATCCGATCATCCGAACGCGCCTGGGAGAAAGGGCCGCAACGCTGCGCTCCTTCACGAGGGAGGCGCTGGTTTTCGGCGGCTCGCACGGCCTGCTCTCGCTGGCGCAGGACGGTGTTCGCGCGAACGTGGAGATGAGGAGGCGGGTGAACGCTGCGCTCAAGTCGACTAGCGATGAAGTTCGCGAATGCGCCAAGCGCGCTGAGTTTCTCGGGAGATGGCTTGAGAAGGCTGGCGGCACCGAAACAGTGCTGGTGCTGCTGGGGGTTCGTCCATGAGCGTGCAGATCCTCGACATTGTTCTCTACAGCCACGACGGCAAGCGCCGCGTGCTCCCCCTGAAGGTCGGCAAGGTCAACATCATCACGGGGGCGTCGCAGACAGGAAAGTCCGCGCTCAGCGACCTTATCGACTACTGCTTCGGTAGTGGCGATTGCCATGTGGCCCACGGCCCCCTTCGTCTGTGCGTGGCATGGTACGGGCTCCGACTCCAGCTTGCGTCTGGGCAGGCCTTCGTCGCACGCCGTTGCCCGCCACCAAGAGCCCAAACCAGCGACGAGTTCTTCATCGCGACGGGCCGTACCGTGGAACTGCCGGACGCCAAGGACCTGCGGCAGACGACCAACCTGAAAGGCGCTACGACGACCCTGACCTCGTGGGTTGGTATTCGCGACAACGCCCACGAGCCGCCTCCCGGTCAGAAGCGCCCGGCGCTCTCGGCGACCGTTCGGCATGCGTTGGCGTTGTGCCTCCAGCAGCAGGACGAGATCACGAGCAAGAAGTATCTCTTCCACGGGGCGAACGACCACTGGTTCGCGCAGGCGTTGAAGGACTCGCTCCCGTACTTCCTCGGTGCGGTCGATGACGACCATGTACGGAGGCAAGGCGAACTTCGCCGGCTTCGTGAACAGCTTCGTGCTGTCGAGCGGCGGCTCGCGGAGATTGCGTCCTTGCGAGGTGATGGCGCGACGAAGGCAGACGCGCTGCTCGCACAAGCTCGCGATGCTGGACTCACCCAGGAGGTGACATCGACTAGGGAGGGCGCGGTGTCCGCGCTGCGCGCCGTGCTCAAGACTCCGCTCGCGAGCGTCGACGTCAAGCTTCCCGATGGTTCGGAATTCTCGAGGCTCTCGACCGAGCGCGCGGAACTGCTGCAGACCCAGCGTCGCATCCGTGCCGACATTGATGCAGCACGCGCCTTCTCCAAGGACGAGAAGGGATTTTCCCACGAAGCGGAGGAGCAGAAGGCGCGACTCGCAACCATTGGCATTTTCGAGGGAAGCGAGCCGGGGCACACGTGCCCGCTCTGCGCGCAGGACCTTCCGAAGGAACACGCCCCGCCGCAGATAGCTGCGTTACGGGGGGCACTGACCGACGTGGCGAGCCGGACGGAGTCGGTCGCGCGCATCGAGCCTCACATCGAGAACGCCATAAGGGAGCTTGAGGGGCGCCTTCAACAGGTGCAGCAGTCCCTCACGAGGAATCGCACGCAGATGGAGGCGGTCCGCACGGCCAACGCCGCTCTGTCCGAAGCGAATGCGGACTCGGCGCGGAAGGCTCACGTCCTTGGGAGGATCAGCCTGTATCTTGAGAGCATGCCCGATGTGCCCGATACGAAGGAACTCGAAGGGCAGGCCGAATCGCTCCGCGCCCAATGCAAGCGGATGGAGGAGGAGTTGAGCGACGAGCGTGTTCAGGAACAGCTTGTTTCGATTACGTCACGGCTCTCGGAGAAACTGACGGAGTGGGCGCGGACTCTTGGCTTGGAGCACTCGGCATCTCCGATGCGCCTCGATATGAAGAAGCTCACGCTGGTCGCCGACACGCTCGACGGCGCGGTACCGATGAGCCACATCGGCAGCGCCGAGAACGGCGTCGGCTTTCACCTCATCGCGCATCTGGCCCTGCATCAGTGGTTCGTGCAGCGGTCGCGTCCGGTCCCGCACTTCATCTTCTTCGACCAGCCATCGCAGGTTTACTTCCCGGCCGACAAGGACGTCGACGGTTCGATGGGCCACGTGCCCGATGACGATCGGCACCGTGTGCTGCAGATGTTCCGACTGATCTTCGACGCGGTCGAGGCCGTCGCACCGGGCCTGCAGGTGATTCTCATTGAGCACGCCGACCTGAACGAGGACTGGTATCGCGATGCCATCGTGGAGCGGTGGCGCGGCGGGAAGAAGCTCGTGCCCGACGACTGGACGCGCGAAGGCGAGGGGCAACCGGCCGCAAGCGGTCGGTCCTGAGCAAGCAGGACTCGCAATCCGTTTGGCCGACCCGAATGCGGTCCGTTGACCCTGTCCCTGTCATGTGGGGAAGGGCAGAGAGACGGGGCAGAAGGCTGTGCTGAGGACTCGGCCAAGAGCTTCTGAGATCCGTCTCGGAGAGTCTGCGCCGCGCGACGAAATCACGAGTACCCAGTAAAGACTGGGGCGTTTCGCTCTCTCGATTAACAGGTACGAGGGGGGCACGTTGGCTTCAAAAGACTCTGGGTCGCCCTGGAGACAGGGAAACGGAGCAACTCTGGAAGGTACGACATCGAAAGCCAGGGATTGTCAGAATCGGGTGCCCGCGGCGGTTAACAAAACTGTTAACCGCTCTCGGCCTCTCTCTCCCCAAAACGGGTGAAAGAGCGGTCCAGAGAGCCCAATCGGTGGCGGAGGAGGGGGGGCGTCTCGCTCTGCGGGGTAAAGGGCCAAGAGCGCCCTCTTCATCGCCGCGAGCCAGAATCCCTTGTGATTCAGGGGCTTAAGCACGAAGGCCCCGCGATGTTCATCGCGAGGCCCGTGTAAAACAAAAGGGCCCTACCGGTTGGTAGGGCCCTTCGTTCAGCTCCCCGACGTGGACTCGAACCACGGACATGGTGATTAACAGTCACCCGCTCTACCAGCTGAGCTATCGGGGAATATGTCCCGTCGCGGCTGTGCGTTGCCGTGACGGATGCGACTTCTAGAGAACCGAGCCTGCCCTGTCAACTGTCCTGTTCGATCCGATCTCCCGGCTTTCTTCGCAGCCCTGGTCAGCCCTCCAGGGACTGAGCGCCGTCGTGTCCGAGGCGCTTGCTCGCGTCCTCTCGGGCGACCCCGCCGAGCGCGTCCTCGACCGAACCCTGCGCTCCCACCGCGACCTGTCCCGTGAGGGGCGCCAGGCGCTGAAGGAGGCCGTCTTCAACGTGGGGCTCTGGCGCCGCCGCCTGGGGTTCCTCCTGGACTCGGCGGATCCGTCGCCCTCCCAGCTTCTCTTCGCGCTCCTGCATGGCCTCGTGGGCGTTCCTGCTTCGGACGCCGCGTCGTGGGCGGGGCTGGCGGCTCCGGTTCCCCTGCGGACCGGAACGCCCCCGTCGTTGGCGCTCCGGGCTTCGCTGCCGGACTGGCTCTCGGACCACTTCGTCCGTGAGCTGGGGACGGAGGCGGAGGACTTCTGCGCCCACCTCAACGTCCCGGGCCCCATCACGCTCCGGGTGAATCCGGCCCGCATCTCTCGTGAGGCGCTGGCCGCGCGCCTGGGCTCCGAGGGCGTCTCCACCCGCCCTGGCTCCTGGAGCCCGCTGGCCCTGCATGTCGACGGTCCCAGGCCGAACCTCTACGCCCTGCCTTCCCTCCGTGAAGGCCTGTTCGAGGTCCAGGACGAGGGCAGCCAGCTCCTGGGGCTCCTCGTGGAAGCCCGTCCCGGGGAGACCGTGCTGGACCTTTGCGCTGGGGCAGGGGGCAAGACGCTCCAACTGGGCGCGGCCATGAAGGACTCCGGCCGGCTGCTTGCCTATGACCCGGATGCGGAACGGTTGGACCGGCTCCAGCAGCGTGCCTCCCGGGCCGGGCTCACCCGCGTCCAGGTGCTCCGGACGCCTCCGTCACCAGGCCTCAACGCCGACCGTGTCCTCGCGGATGCGCCTTGTTCCGAGCTGGGCTCGCTCCGCCGGGGCCCGGACCTCCGCTTCCGGCTCACCCCGGACTCGCTCTCCCGCTACACAGCCATCCAGCGCGACATCCTGACCCGCGCCGCGGACGTGGTGCGCCCCGGTGGCCGGGTCGTCTACGCGACCTGCACCGTCAACCGCTTGGAGAACCAGGACGTGGTCGCGGACTTCCTCCGCTCCCGACCGGACTTCCGGGCCGTCACTCCAGGCGCTGGCTGGCTTCCGGACGCATGCCTCCAGGACGGGTTCCTCCTGGTCACCCCGCACCGGCACGGCACGGATGGGTTCTTCGCGGCGGTGCTCGAACGTAGCACGGTGGGGTAGGGCGGCCAGCGGGCGGACGAGCGCTCCACGGGGCCTCGTTCCTCCGTCCTGCGGTACTCAACGCTTCGGGCCCCAGGCTCCCTGAAACACCCTTTCCCCCTCGCACCGGGTGCTATGAAGCGCTGCGTGCGTTGGCTCAAGCCCCTTCCGCTCCGTCCCCGCGACACGGTGCAAGTCGTCGCCCCCGCGGGCCCCTTCGAACAGGCTCCCTTCGAGGCCGGCCTGCGCATCCTCTCCGAGCGCTACTCCCCGGTGGTCCGGCCCGATATCGGCGCCTCGCACCGCTACCTCGCCGGGGATGACGCCCGCCGCCAGGAGGAGCTGTCACACGCGTTCCTCGACCGCGCCTCCCGCGCCATCTTCTGCGCCCGGGGTGGCTATGGCAGCGCTCGCCTGTTGCCGGAGTTGCCCATCGACAAGGCCGGCCCGGTCGCCTTCACCGGCTTCTCCGACCTGACGTCCATTCACTGCGCGCTCCAGGCCCTGCACCGCGTCTCCATCCACGCGCCCGTGCTCACGCAGCTGGGCCGCCAGTCCACCCAGGTCCACGACTACTTCTTCCGCCTGCTCGAATCCGCGGAGGCCCCGCCGCCCCTCAACGGCAACGCCACCTACGTTTCCGGCACAGCCGAGGGCACCCTCGTGGGCGGCAACCTGTCTGTCTTCTCCCGGCTCCTGGGCACTCCGTACATGCCTCCGCTCGACGGCGCCGTGCTCCTCCTTGAGGACGTCACCGAGCGCCCCTACCGCATCGACCGCATGTGGACCCATCTGCGGCTCGCCGGTGTCTTCTCCCGTGTGCGCGGCATCGTCCTGGGTGACTTCACAGCCTGCGAGGAGAAGGACGCGAACTACTCCAGCGCGGACGTGCTCCGTGAGCTGGCGCGCGACGCGAAGCTGCCCTGCGCCGCGGGCTTCCCCATCGGCCATGGCGCCATCAACTACCCCGTGGCCCTGGGCACGCACGTGCGCCTGGACGCGGACGCCGCGCGCCTCACCTTCCTCGAAGGCGCGGTGAGCCCCGGATGAGCCAGCACCCCATCGCCAACCTCCAGGCCGTGCTCGATGACGGCGTGGAGCTGGGCATCTTCCCCTCCGCCCAGGCCGTGGTGCTCCACAAGGGCGTGCAGGTCTTCGGCGGCGTCGCTGGCAACGTGAAGGGCGACACGCGCTTCGACCTCGCGTCCCTCACCAAGGCCCTCTCCACCACCGCGCTCTTCCTGCGCCTGTGGACCGAGGGCAAGGTGGGCCCGGACACGCTCGTGTCCCGCTACTTCCCCGGCTCACCCGCGGGCGACGCGGGCGTCACCGTCGCGGACCTGCTCTACCACCGCTCCGGTCTGCCCGCCTTCGTCCCGTTCTTCGCGGACGCCCTCAAGGCCCACCCGGAGCTGCTCGACGCCGGCTGCCCTTCCTCCGTCCGCGCGCAGGTCCACGCGGACGTCCTCCATGCCGCCGCCGCCACGCCGCTCGACGCGCCCGTGCGCACGAAGTCCGTGTACAGCGACGTGGGCTTCATCCTCCTGGGCGACATCCTCGCCCGCGCCGGTGGCGCCCCGCTGGACGTGCTCTTCCATCGCCACGTCGCGGAGCCGCTGGAACTGAAGGCCCGCTTCCACCGCCTCAGCGATTTCCCCTCCGACGGCGCCACCGCGCCCACCGGCGCCATGCGCCCGCGCGAGCCCGCTCCCGGCCAGGAGTCGCTGTGGAAGGACGTGCCATCGCAGCCGTCCCGCCCCGCCGAGGTGGATGACGACAACGCCTGGGTGCTGGACGGCGTCGCGGGACACGCGGGCCTCTTCGGCACCGCAGTGGACGTGGCTCGCTTCGGACAGGCCGTGCTGGAGGGCGCCGCGGGCACGCATGCAGCGATTGCTCCAGGGCCCTTGTGGCACCGCGCGCTCGCCACCGACCCCAAGGTGGAGGGCAGCACCCGCTCCATGGGCTTCGACTCTCCGTCGAAGGGCCATTCCAGCGCGGGCCGATTCATTGGCGACACGCCTCCGGGCGCGGTGGGCCACCTGGGCTTCACCGGCACCAGCCTCTGGGTGGACCTGAGGCGGTCGCTCGTCGTCGCGCTCATCACCAACCGCGTGGCCCAGGGCCGTCAGGACCTGCGCATCCGCGACTTCCGCCCCGCCTTCCACGAGCTCGTCGTGGAGGCGCTCGACCTTCACGTCCTCCCCTGAGGAAACCGCAGCATGGCTGACGACAACGGCAACGTCCTCGACACACTCGACCCGCGGTCCGTGCGCCGCATCCACCTGGTGGGCGTGGCCGGCACGGGCATGGGCTCCTTCGCCGGCATGCTCAAGGCCGCCGGCTACGACGTCACCGGCAGCGACGAGAACGTCTACCCGCCCATGAGCGACATGCTCCGCACGTGGGGCATCCCCGCCAGCAGCCCGTACTCGCCCGCCAACCTGGACGCGGCGAAGCCGGACCTGGTCATCATCGGCAACGTCATCCGCCGGGTGAATCTGGAGGCCACCGCCGTGCGCGAGCGGGGCCTCAAGCAGATGTCCTTCCCCGCGGCGCTGGGCTCGCTCTTCCTGGACCGCTCGCACTCCGTCGTCGTCGCCGGCACGCATGGCAAGACGACGACGTCCTCGCTCATGGCCCACGTGCTGGTGGCCTCGGGCAAGGACCCCAGCTTCCTCGTGGGCGGCGTCACCCAGAACTACTCGGGCAACTACCGCGTGGGGAAGGGCCCGCACTTCGTCGTCGAAGGCGACGAGTACGACACCGCCTACTGGGACAAGGGCTCCAAGTTCCTCCACTACCGCCCGCGCACCGCCATCGTCACCAGCGTGGAGTTCGACCACGCGGACATCTTCCGCGACCTGCCCCACTACGAGGCCACGTTCCAGAAGTTCGTGCGCCTGGTGCCGAAGGACGGCCACCTGGTCGTCTGCGCCGCGTATCCGAACGCCGTGCGCATCGCGCGTGAAGGCATCGCGCCCGTCAGCACCTACGTGGCGAAGGAAGGCGCGGACGCGGACTACACGCCCAAGAACCTCTCCTTCGGTCCCGAGGGCGCCCGCTTCAACATCGTGGAGAAGGGCCAGGACCTGGGCACCGTGACGCTGCCGATGTCCGGCGCGCACAACGTGGAGAACGCGCTCGCGGTCATCGCCGCCGCGCGCGGCCTGGGCCTCACCTTCGCTGAAATCCAGCAGGGCCTGTCCACCTTCCAGGGCGTGAAGCGCCGGCAGGAGGTGCGCGCGGAGGTGGACGGCGTGCTCGTGGTGGATGACTTCGCGCACCACCCCACCGCCGTGCGCGAAACCATCGCCGCCATCCACCACCGCTACCCGGACCGGCGCCTGTGGGCCATCTTCGAGCCGCGCTCCAACACCAGCCGCCGCAACATCCACCAAGAGGACTACGCGCACGCCTTCCCCGGCGCCACGCGCGCCAGCCTCAAGGTGCCCGAGCGCCACGACAAGGTGCCCGAGGGCGAGGAGCTCAACGTCCCCAAGCTCATCGAAGCGCTCAAGGGCCAGGGCATCGCCGCGGACGGCGCCACCGACGTGCAGACGCTGGTGGACCGCGTCGCTTCCGAGGCGAAGTCCGGTGACGTGCTGCTCGTCATGAGCAACGGCGCCTTCGGAGGCTTCATCGACAAGTTGCTCACCGCCCTGAAGTCCCGGGCGGGGAAGGGGACCTGAGCCATGCGCCGTCCATTCCTCCTCTCGCTGGGTGCCCTGGCGTTCGCCCTGGGTTGCTCCGCGGCGCCCACGCCGTTGCCCGCGCTCACGGACCGCACCGGTGATGGGACGCGTTCCAGCAGCTCCGCCCTGGAGTCGAACCGGGGCTCGGGCCAGCCGCTCGTCTTCCAGGTGAAGCGCTACCCGGACAACAGCCCGTACGACTTGAAGAGCGACCGCGGGCAGGTCGTCCTCCTGGACGTGTGGGCCACGTGGTGCGAGCCCTGCAAGGACGCGCTGCCCATGTACGCGCAGCTCCAGAAGGAGTACGGCTCGCGCGGCTTCAAGGCCTACGCCCTCAACGTGGACGAGGACGTGCGCGCCATTCCTCCCTTCCTGGAGGAGGCGAAGGTGGAGCTGCCCATCCTCCTGGACGCCAACGCGCTGGTGTCCGAGCGCCTGCTGAAGGTGCGGCTGATGCCCACCACCTTCCTCATTGATCGCAAGGGCGTCGTCCGCCACGTGCACGAGGGCTTCGCCGAGGAGTTCCTCCAGAAGTTCCAGACGGAAATCGAGCAGCTGCTCGCCGAGCCCGCCTCCTAGAGCGCACCCGAGGGAAACGCAGCCATGGCCCACGAACCGGAAACGCCCGCCGCGCTGCGCCGCACCGCGGAGGAGGGCGCCCGCATGGCCGGACGCATCCTCCGCGAGCGCTTCCCGCAGCACCGCACCATCGAGTTCAAGGGCGGCATCGACCTCGTGACGGACGCGGACCGCGCCTCCGAGGACGCGCTGCTGGACTTCCTGCGGCAGCGTTACCCGCGCCACGCCATCCTCGCGGAGGAGAGCGGCGCCACGCAGGGCAGCGACACGTTCCGCTGGGTGGTGGATCCGCTGGACGGCACCACCAACTACTCGCACCAGGTGCCGCACTTCTGCGTCAGCGTGGCGGTGGAGGGCCCGGAGGGCACCGTGGCGGGCGCCGTCTACGACCCCATGCGCGACGAGCTCTTCTCCGCCGCGAAGGGGGAGGGCGCCACGCTCAACGGCGTGCCCCTGAAGGCCAGCCCCACGGCCACGCTGGAGCGGGCGCTCCTGTGCACGGGCTTCCCCTACGACGTGCGCGAGCGCCCGGACCTGCCCGTGGGCCTCTTCTCCCAGCTCATCCTCCTGGCGCAGGGCATGCGCCGCACCGGCAGCGCCGCGCTGGACCTGGCGTACGTCGCGGCCGGCCGCTTCGACGGCTACTTCGAGTTCGGCCTCAAGCCCTGGGACATCGCCGCGGGCGGCCTGCTGGTGGCGGAGGCCGGCGGCGTCATCGTGCACATCGACGGGCGGCCCTTCGACGTGCTCAAGGGCGATGTGCTGGCGAGCGGCGCGAACCTGGCGCCCCAGCTCATGACCCAGGCGAAGCGCTTCCTGGATGAAATCGGCTGGACGTCGCGCGACTAGAAGAAGCTCTCCGGCACGAAGACGATGTCGCCGGCCTGGAGCAGGAAGTTGCGCTCGCGGCCCACGCCAATGTCCTCCACGGGCACGCGAATCTTGCGCTCCTGCCCGTCCACCACGCGCGTGACGAGCGTGTTGTTCTTCGCCGCCAGCTTGGTGAAGCCACCGGCCAGCGTAATCGCCTGGATGATGGACACCTCGCCGGTGACGGGGAAGGTGCCGGGCTTCTGCACTTCCCCGAAGACGAAGATCTTCTGCGAGTTGTACTCCCGCACCAGCACGGACACCTGCGGGCGGCGCAGGTAGCGCGCCAGGCAGTCTCGCAGCGCGTCCGCCGCGGCGCTGGCGGTGAGGCCGGACAGCGACACCTTGCCGCACAGCGGATAGTCGATGGTGCCTTCCGGCGACACGCGCCAGGTGCCGGAGTGCTCGGGCTCCTGGAATACGCGCACCTCCACCACGTCACCGGGCCCCAGGTTGCCGCCAGACGTCGCCGCGGCCTCCGCGGACGATGCGGGCGTGGGCGGAGGGGGCGGCGGGCGCGTGTCCGCGTGACACGCGGACAGCACCGCGAGGAGGACCGGCAGGATGAAGCAGAGCCGCGAGGAACGCATGGGCGCGGAAGGCCTCAGTAGGAGACGGACACCCGCGCGTAGCCTTCGTGGCGGGTGTAGTTGAGGCCAGCGGCGCCCAGCGACGACGAGCGGGTGCCCAGCATGTAGCCCACCGCGCCCACCAGCCACGGGCGGATTTGATACTCGGGCCCCAGGTCCAGCGTCACCAGCGTGTCGCCGCGGCCGCCCGCGAAGGAGAGGAAGTCCAGCGCGCCCGTGGCGTGCAGCGCGAGCCGGCTGCCCATCACGGTGCGTCCTTCCGCGTAGACGCGGTCGTCGCGGAAGGTGCCGTAGGCGGCCACCGGTTGGAAGGCGCGCAGGTAGCCGCCCTTCACGGTGAGCGACGGGCCCACGAGGTACGTGCCCTCCACCTGGCCCACCACGGTGCCGCCGCCGCCCGAGCCCAGGTTCTGGCTCCAGCCGGCCTTCGCCGTCAGGGTAATCCGCGGGGAGATCAGACCGGACACGCCCGCCATGGCGTGCAGGATGGCCGCGCTGGGCGTGGTCGTGTCGTTGAAGTAGCCCCGGTACTGCAGGCCCGTGTCCACCACCACCGCCGTCTTGGGCAGGAAGCGCCAGCGGCCCTCCGCGCCCAGCCGCAGGTTGCCGTAGTTGAACTGGCTGGCGGCGAGCGGATCACACGCGGCGTCGGTGCAACCGATGGGCGTCATGCCGCCCAGGGGCTCGAAGAACTCCATCGCGTACGCCAGCGCGGGGGTGACTTCCAACGCGCCGCCGCCGGGCTTCCACTGCGCCTTCACGCGCGCCTCGTTGAAGAGGCTGAGGATGCCCGCGCCCAGCGCCGCCGTGCGCGTGCGGTCCGAGCGCGTCAGCTCGTCGCCGACCTCGATGGACAGCTCGCTCTCCTGGTTGAACCGCAGCGCCAGGTCCGCCGCGCCCTCCAGGTGAGACGCCGCGCCGGAGCCCGCCGTGAGCAGGCCCGTGTAGGCCACGTAGTCCAGGTTGCCGCGCAGCGCGATGGCCAGCTTGGGGGACGGCACGTCCAGCATCAGCCCGGGGCGCACGTGCAGCGCCAGCTCTCCGGACAGGTCCGGGGACAGGGGGCCGGTGCCCGCTTCGCGGAAGTAGCCCACGCCGCTGTCCAGCCGCGTCTCCAGCTCCGGGTAGAGCTTCAGGGGCAGGGCGTTGTTGCCCAGCATGCTGGAGCCCGCGAGCACCAGGGCGCCCACCGCGGCCGCGAGCCACATCTTCTCCCGCGTGGCCACCGCGCGCACCACCGCCATGGC
>NZ_RAWF01000018.1:0-56736 GCF_003612075.1 Corallococcus sp. CA041A | reverse complement strand
GCCCACCACCGCGTGCACGTCCTGGACGACCTCGTGCGAGCCCACCAGGGGCCGGCCCTTCGCGGGCGTGCTCATGGCCAGGGGCCGCGTGGAGCCGCCATAGCCGCGCGCATCCATGAGGTACACCGCGTGCCCCGCGCGGGCGAGCTCCGCCGCGATGGAGCCGCCCTCGACGGGCAGGTCGAACGAGGCCCGCCCCGGCACCCGCGCGCCGTGCAGGAGGATGAGCGGCGGCAGGTTGGCCACCTGCATGCCCGTGTCCTTCACCTCGCGCACGGACACCTCGATGCCCTCCTCCGACGGCACCAGGAACTCCGCGCGCGTCACCTCCGCCCGCGCGCCGGCCCCGAACAGCGCGCCCAGCACCACCAGCGTCCGGACCACGGCCGCGCCTTCGCGATGCATGACCAACGTGCCCTCCCCGCTCCGTAGACTGATGGCGCGATCCTGCCAGGAGCCCCGCGCGGACACACCTCCCGGCCGCCCCGGTCGTGCAACTCTTGCCGTCCGTGCAAGCCTTGCCGGCCCGCACGCGTCGTGGACACGCAAGGATTGCCGTTCCCCACGCCCTCCCTCGACACGCTCCCCAGGGACGCGGCGCTGGCATCCCCGTTGCTCATGTCCCGCCACGTTCCCCGCTGGCGACCCGGCCGGGACGAACCCCGGCCAGCGGACGCATCGCTGGCATTTCCAAACGACGAACGGAGAAGCGACATGCACACGAATCACTTCGCGCGGAAGCTGTTCCTGGCGGCCCCCCTTTGCCTCTTCGCGGTGGGCTGTGGCGGCGACCCCATGATGGACGAGACCCTGGCGGGTGAGGCCCCCACGGGCGAGGCCGTCACCGAGACCGCCGCCCCGGCCGCGCCCGACGACGCGGCCCTCGCGACGGCCGAGCAGGGTGTCAACCTGGGCGGAACCTACTGGTGGGGCACCTCCAACAACGGCCTGACCTCCACCGCCATCGGAACCTCCACGGGCCGGACCTGCTTCCTGACCGGCGTCCAGGGCAACCTGAAGGGCACCAGCTGGGCCGGCGCGGGTGTGTTCCAGTACGCCGGCAACTGGCAGATCTTCGTCAACCACACCAACAGCAAGGCGCTGGGCACGGGCGTCCAGTGCCTCGACACCGCCACCAACCGCACCCCTGAGATGGCCTGGTACGACGGCCAGGCGGCGAAGCTCCTGGGCGCGGTCACCGCGTCGCGCCGCTGCTTCCTCACGCAGGTGGAGGCCGCGGGCGGCTTCACGGCCAACTCCGACTACGCCCGCGTCTGGAACGACGGCTACAACTGGTACCTGGGCGGCAGCCTGGGCGGCTCCGGCGGCGCCCGCGCCATCTGCGTGGACGTCCCCACGGCCCAGGGCGGCTGGCTGTGGATCGCGGGCAACCCGGGCACCTTCACGCACAACCTGGACTACAACCCGGGCGGCGTGGCCTGCCTGCTGTCCGGCATCGGCGGCAACTTCAACACCAGCGACTTCAACGACGGCGTCTCCATCGACTACAACAGCGGCACCCGCTACTGGGAGATGACGGTCAGCAACAGCAAGCGCGGCTGGAGCAACTGCGTCAAGTAGCGCAAGCAAGTGTCCGTTTCGCGCGGGGAGGAGGGGGCCCGTCGCGAAACGGATGGCGCATCGCTCGCGCGTGTGGTGTCACCCTCCTGCCGGGCGCATGCACCGCCCGCGCGGGAGGTCACCCACGCCATGCAGGACGTCGACATCAAGACCGCGGATGGAGTGATGGACGCGAAGCTGTTCCAGCCGGAGGGCTCGGGACCGTGGCCGGCGGTCATCATGATTCCGGATGCCTTTGGCATCCGGCCCGTCTTCGAGGACATGGCCCGGCGTCTGTCGAAGTCCGGCTACGTCGTGCTGATGCCCAACGTGTTCTACCGGGACGGACACACCTCGAAGCTGGACCTCCAGGGCTCCTTCGCGGACGAGGCGTTCCGCAAGCGCCTCTACGGCCTCATCGGCGCGCTGACGCCGGAGCGCCTGAAGCTGGACGCGGGTGCTGAGCTGGACTTCCTCTCCCGGCAGCCCTTCGTGAAGGGCCCGAAGGCGGGCGTGGCCGGCTACTGCTTCAGCGGCGGCATCGCCGTGCGCATGGGCGCGGACTTCCCGGACCGCATCGGCGCGGTGGCGTCCTCCCATGGCGGCCGCCTGGCCACGGACTCGCCCGACAGCCCCCACCGCCTGGTGAACCAGGTGAAGGGCGAGCTGTACTTCGGCCACGCGGACCAGGACAACTCCATGCCCGCGGACGCCATCCACACGCTGGAGGCGGCGCTGAAGGACGCGGGCGTGAAGTACCGCTCGGAGCTCTACCCTGGCGCGCAGCACGGCTATTCGGTTGCGGGCTCGGCCGCGTTCAACGCGGAGGTCGCGGAGACGCACTGGAAGAGGCTCGAGGACCTGTTCGGCCGCACGCTGAAGGCCTGAGCCCTGAGCCCGATGTCCCCTGTGCGGCAGCGGCTGCTCTCCATCTTCGGCGGCTCGGTGGGCAACCTCATCGAGTGGTACGACTTCTACGTCTACTCCGCGTTCTCGCTGTACTTCGCGCAGGCGTTCTTCCCGGACGCGGATCCACTGGTGCAGCAGCTCAACACCGCCGGGGTGTTCGCGCTGGGCTTCCTCATCCGGCCGGTGGGCGGCTGGTGGATGGGGCTCTACGCGGACCTCCGGGGCCGCAGGTCCGCGCTGACGTTGTCCGTCACGCTGATGTGCCTGGGCTCGCTGGTCATCGCCGTGTGTCCCACCTACGCGCGCATCGGCGTGGCGGCGCCCGTGGTGCTGATACTCGCGAGGCTGCTCCAGGGCCTCTCCCTGGGCGGCGAGTACGGCACCAGCGCCACCTACCTGAGCGAGGTGGCCACCTCCCGCCACCGCGGCTTCTACAGCTCCTTCCAGTACGTCACGCTCATCATGGGACAGCTCTTGGCCACGCTGACGCTGCTGGTGTTGCAGCGGTTGGTGTTGACGGGCCCGCAGCTGGAGGCGTGGGGCTGGCGCATCCCGTTTGGCATTGGCGCGGCGCTGGCCGTCTTCGGCTTCTACATGCGCCGCAACATGGTGGAGACGGAGGCCTTCACCCGAGAGGCCGCGAAGAAGTCCGAGCACCACCCCATGCGGGAGCTCTTGCGCCACCCGAAGGAGATCGCCGTCGTGGTGGGGCTCACCATGGGCGGGACGCTGGCCTTCTACACATACACCGTCTACATGCAGAAGTTCCTGGTGAACTCCGTGGGGCTGACCCGGGATGAGGCCACGCTCATCTCCGCGGGCTCGCTGTTCCTCTACATGTTCCTCCAGCCGGTGCTGGGGTTCGTCTCCGACCACGTGGGACGCAGGCCGGTGCTGATGGGGTTCGGAGTGCTGGGCACGCTGTGCACGGTGCCGCTGCTCACGGCGCTGACGCGGACGCGGGACGCCTTCACCGCGTTCCTGCTGGTGCTCGCCGCGCTGGTCATCCTCTCCGGCTACACGTCCATCAACGCCGTGGTGAAGGCAGAGTTGTTCCCCGCGCGCATCCGCGCCCTGGGCGTGGGGCTGCCCTACGCGCTGACGGTGTCCCTCTTCGGAGGCACCGCGGAGTACGTGGGCACGCGCCTGAAGCTGGCCGGGCGCGAGGAGTGGTTCTTCTGGTACGTCACGGCCTGCATCTTCTGCTCGCTGCTCGTCTACACGGTGATGCCGGACACGCGGCGCCACAGCCGCATCGACGCGTCGTCCTGAAGCGCTTGGTGGGAATGCCTGTCCCGGGCGGGACGTGCTAGACGCGCGCGCCCATGACGTCTCCACTCCTGACGCTTCCCCTGCTGCTCCTGCTGGGGCAGTCCTCCGCGCCCACGTCCACCGAGCCGTCCTTCCAGGCGCGGCTGTCCTTCTACGCCACCGACGAGGACATCGACACCCTGGGCGCCCCCACCGCCACCTCCTTCCACGCGGCGCTGGAAGGACATACACCGGAGCTCGCGTCGGGCCTGCGCGCGGAGGCCGCGCTGTCGTTCTTCCTCACCACGGGTGGCTCGCAGGGCATGGGCTTCGCGGACAACGGCAGCACCGTCCGGCTGCGCTACCGGCCCTCCGGATGGGAAGCCGGAGAGGGGCTCTCCGCCGTGGTCCACCCCATGTCCACGTCCCGGCTCTACATGGGCTTCGCCTACCCGGTGACGTGGGAGCGGCAGGCCTTCCCGCGCCGCTCGGCCGCCGAGTCCGCGCTGGAGCTGCGCCTGTCCCGGCAGCGGTGGGACGCCTTCGTGGCGCTCAAGTCCGCCCCCGTACTCGACGACCTGGAGCTGGAGTTCGGGCGCCGCTACGCCCTGCTGGCGGGCGGCTTCCTGGACGTCACGCCCGAAGTGCGGCTGGCCGTGAAGGGCACCGTGCTCGACCGGGGACAGATTCCCGGCGCCGCGATCCAGGGCATCGAGATGCACGTCCCCATGCGCGGCGCCTCGCTGGGCGCGGTCTGGCACCGGGGCGCCCCCATCGGGAACAACGTCGACCTGAAGCTCTACCAGGGCGACCCGACCTTCTTCGAGCGCTTCTTCCAGCCCGAGACCTACCCCGGAGGCTTCGCGGCGTCGGTGTCGCTGGAGGGCAGCATCGTGTCCCAGGGGCTGCTGGATCCGGACGCCTTCCTCCAACGGACCACGCAGACGGGAGGCGCGGGGGCCCTGGAGGCGCGGGTGAAACAGGGCTTCTGGCGCGCGCACGCGTTGGCCTACGTCCGCACGCTGTCCTTCATCCAGCTCGACGCGCCCGGGATCCCTCCGTACATCGCCTTCATGAACGACGCGGAGACCCGCGCGGAGGTCTCCGGGACGCTGAGCAGTGACTACCACCTCCAGGACTGGGGGCTGACGCCCGGGCTGCTCGTGCGCGTCACCCGCCCCGCCTCGCTCCGGAACGCGCCGGTGGGCATCCCGGGCCGCAACTACACCGCCGTGTTCCAGGGCCCCAACCTCCTCAGCCTGCTGCCCGAAGGCGAGGCCCCGGGGCTGGTGGTGACGGCGAAGGCCACGGTGCGCTGGGACCTGGGAAAGGTGGCTGGCGTACTGGCGGAGATCTCCTACACGCACGACCCGAACCGGACCCGCTTCGAGGATGACGTCACGGGCGTCGGAACGCCGGTCTTCCAACCCGCGAATGCCGTGGGCTTCAGCGTGCTGCTCCAGGCGCGCTTCTGACGCTGGGAGTCAGGAGGCGGTGATTGGCGTCCCTGCGCGGCCGGGTGCGAGGATGCCGTTCCGCCCACCATGCGCAACGCATCCGCCCGTCCCCTCTCCGAGGCCGCAGTCCCCGAGTCCCCCGTCGTCCCGCTCGTCCAGCCCGCGGCCCGGCTGATGGCCCACGCCGCGGCGTGGCTGATGCTGGTGGGCCTGCTCACCGGCGGCTACGTCTCCGCGGCGATGACGGGCAAGGTGCCAGCGGATCCGCAGATGGCGCTCGCCGCGCACCTGAACGCGCTGATGGGCACGTTCTTCCTCCTGGGCGTCGCGTGGACGCTGCCCATGCTGCGCTACGGCCCCGTGGGACAGCGGCGGCTGGCCTGGGCGGTCATCGTCGCCAACTGGGCCAACTGGGGCATCACCTGCGTGAAGGCGTGGCTGCGCGTATCCGGCGTGGACTTCATCGGGCAGCCCGCCAACGACGCCGTGTTCGGCGCGCTCACGGTGTCGGTGGTGCTGCCCGCGCTTATCGCCGCGGGCGCGTGGGTGTACGGCTTCCGGCGCTCAGAAGCCCGCTGACGTCAGAAGGCCGTGCGGGTGAGCGCGAAGTCGGAGCCCGCCCAGGCCGTCTTGAAGCGTTGATTCACGGCGTTGGCTTCCGCCGTGCGCCCCTGCCCCTTCAGCGACCAGGCGAGTCCGAAGAGGGCCCAGCCATTGCCGGGGTTGCGGCGCAGGTCCTCCCGGTAGACAGCCTCCGCGGCCTTGTATTGCTTCGCGTCCAGCAGCGCCGCGCCCTGGAAGTGACGCACGGGGTAATACCAGTCACTGGGCTCTGAATAGGCCAGCTGATCCGCGGCGCGCACCGCGTCCTCCCAGCGCGTCAGCGCGTCGGCGCAGCCCTGGCGCTCGGAGATGGATGCGTCGAGCACGCGGGCCGCCACGTCCAGCACGTCCTTCGCCGAATTGTTTCCAGCGGTCATCGTGTCGGGAACGTTCGCGGCCAGCTTCACCAGCTCCGCGTGCTCCGAGCGGGCCTCCTTGAACTCCCCATTCGCCGCGAGCGCCAGCCCGTGCGCGTGCAACCACAGCCCCGTCAGCACCGGGTACTTCGGGTCCGGCCGGGGCTCCGTGAGCAGCGCGTCGTAGCGCCCGAAGCGCACCATCGCGAGCAGGGGTTCCGAGGCGAAGAAGTCCATGCCCGGCATCTCCTTCAGCATCTCAGGCGGCAGGACATTCGCGGACTCGCGCGCGGCGCGGATGGACTCCCCCGCGCGTCCCTCCATGGAGGAGGAGAACGACAGGAAGCCCCAGTTGTGGGCCAGGTACATCGGGTAGTAGCCAATGGGCTCCACCTGGCGCAGATAGTCATTGTCCGCCTGGACAGCGCGGCGGTTGCTCTCCGAGGCATCCGCGTACCGGCCCACCCGCTGGTAGATGTGCGCCGGCATGTGCACCAGGTGGCCCGCGCCGGGCATCAGCCCTGGCAGCCGCTCCGCGGAGGGCAATGCGCGCTCGGGGTACTCCGAGGCCTCGATGGTGTGGATGTAATAGTGATTGGCGCCCGGGTGGTTCGGCGCGCGCGCGAGCACCGTCTCCAGCCGCGAGACAATCTCTCCGGTCCCCGGCTCCGGCTTGCCCTCCAGCGTCCACAGCTTCCACGGGTTGAGGTTCATCAGGGACTCGGCGAAGAGCACCTGCACGTCGTTGTCATCCGGGAAGCGCTTCGCCACGTCGCGCATGGCGTTGGCGTAGGACTGGGAGAAGGGCTTCATCTCTTCGGGCGTGCGGGGCTCCGGCCCGCCGTAGCGCCGGGACAGCGCGCCAATGAGCGCCTGCTCCGTGGGAGTCGCCGTGGGGGCGAGCGCCTGGGCCTTTTGCAGGGCCGTCCACGCGGTCGCTGCCCGGTCCGGCAGCATGGGCACGTTGTAGTTGGGACCGAGCACCAGGGCGACACCCCAGAAGCAGCTGGCGCAGGAGGGATCCAACTGCGCGGCGCGGGCGAACGAGCGCGCGGCCTCGTCGTGGTTGAAGGCATACGTGAGCCGCATGCCCTGGTCGAAGAAAGCCTGCGCCTCGGGCGACCGGGTCGTCACCTTCCGCTGGAAGGTCCCCAGGTCATCGAAGAGCACCGCGCCCTGGGCGAGCGAGGTCAGGCTCGACAGCGCGGAAGGCTTGCCATGCGCCCCGTGCGCGGCCGCGCCAGCATCCGGCGGGCTGGCGTCCTGCGCTCCGGCATACGTCCCCGGAACAATCAAAGACGGGACGAGGATGAACAGGAGTTGCGCGCGCATGAGGTCCCCCCGGGCCTGCGATCTCCCAGGAACGGTGGGGGGACCTGGCGCATGCGGCAATCGGCTCCAGGCGGGGTGTCAATCCAACCGATGAACCCCTTGCCCGGGATGCGTCCGGCGGCACCGGCGCCAGTCAGGACAGCCATGCTAATTTGGTGCTCCCAGGAATCCCCCATGCAGTGCCGCATGGCTTCCTTGGGAGGAAAGAGCCCGCCGCCATGTCGTCCCGTCGAAGCCTGTCCTGGAGCGTCGCCGTCCTGCTGTCCTTCGCGGCCACCGCGGCCTTCGCGGAGCCGTCCGCGCCGGCCCTGGAGATGGCCACGCAGGCGGTGTGCGCCGCCGCCGAGGTCATGTCATCCGAGCCCACGCCCGAGGAGGCCGCGAGCCTGGTCTGTGTCTCCGTCCGGTGCTCCTCCGAGGATGACTGCTGGAACGCGTGTCCCAACGCGCGGTCCGTGACGTGCGCGCGCAACGCCTGCTCCTACCAACTCCCCGGCGGTGGCGGCGGTGGCGGCCCGACGTGCCCGTCCAGCCGCTGCATCGACGACTCGGATTGCGTCTGCGGCACGCGTCAGGGGTATTGCAACAACCGCGCTTGCACCTACTGACCCGGTCAGAAGTTCACGGCGATGAGGGGGACGGAGGGGCGGGGCTGCCACTGCCGCGAGCGCAGGCCATCGCGGCGGGCCCGCAGGTCCCGCAACTCCGCCTCCACCTGGGTCTTCTCTTCGACGAGCGCTTCGCGGCGGGCCTTGTTCTCCCGCGCGATGCGCCCTCCCCGGCTGAAGCCTACGACGACCAGGACCACGCCCACGACGCCCACGGCCGTGATGGGCAGACCCACGAGCAGCTTCGTCGTCTGATCCAAGCCTGAGTCCATCAAGCCGTCGATCATCACCGGCACGCCAATGAGCAGCGCCGCCGCGAGGATGAAGCCGATAAGTCGTCATGACCTTCGAGCTGCGAGGGCGCCCCAGACGGATGCCCTCAATCCGGGGACGGATGGGCGCGCGACACCAGCACCGCCCCCCCAAGCGAGCCGTGGCACCCGGGCCACGCTCGCTATAGTCGGACGCCCGATGAAGAAAGCACGCACCGCGAGCCTCACCCTCGATGAGTTCCTCCCCTATCGCCTGTCGGTCGCGGACAACGTCGTGAGCCAGCGCATCGCCCGCGTGTACGCGGCCGAGGACGGCCTCTCCACGCAGGAGTGGCGGCTCATCGCCGTCCTGGGCGAGGACGGGGAGCGCTCACAGCTGGAGCTCGTCCGGCGCACGCGCATGGAGAAGGTCCCGGTGAGCCGCGCCGCGCGCTCGCTGGAGGAGCGCGGATTGGTGCGGCGCGCCACGAGCCAGAGCGACGCCCGCTCACGGCGCCTGACGCTGACCGCCTCGGGACGCAGGCTCTACCAGCGGGTGGCCCCCGCCGCGCTCGAAGCGGAGGCGGAGGTGCTCGCGGAGCTGTCGCCCTCTGAACGCGAGGTGCTTCGCTCCCTGCTGGAGCGCGTGGAGCGCGCCGCCATCCGCGCCCTCAAGCCCGGCCCCTGAGCCTTGCCGGATTGGTTACATCTGTTACTATTTCGGGCGCCATGGAAAACGTCCGCCATCTGACAGGCTTTGGAAACGAGCACGCATCGGAGGCTGTCGCCGGTGCGCTTCCCGTAGGCCAGAACACGCCCCAGCGCGTCGCGTTCGGCCTCTACGCCGAGCAGCTCTCCGGCACCGCGTTCACAGCGCCTCGCGGCGTGAACCGGCGCACGTGGATGTACCGGCTGCGGCCCAGCGCGGGCCACCCGGCGTACCGGCCCGTGGAGGCCCGCACGCTCAAGAGCGGCCCCTTCCGGGAGGTGCCTCCCTCGCCCAACCGGCTGCGCTGGAGCCCGGCGCCCATGCCCACCACGCCCACCACCTTCCTGGAGGGCCTCTTCACGCTGGGCGGCAATGGTTCCCCGGCCGAGAACGCGGGCGCGGCGGTGCACCTCTACGCGGCGACGGCGTCCATGACGGACACGGCGTTCTTCAACGCCGACGGTGAGATGCTCATCGTCCCCCAGTCCGGGACACTGCGCATCGTCACGGAGCTGGGCGTGCTGGAGGTCCCTCCCGGCCACGTCGCGCTCATCCCGCGCGGCATGCGCATGCGGGTGGAGCTGCCCGGCGGTTCCGCGCGCGGCTACATCTGTGAGAACTACGGCGCGCAGTTCCGGCTCCCGGAGCTGGGGCCCATCGGCTCCAACGGACTGGCGAACCCTCGCGACTTCGTGGCGCCTCATGCGGCGTATGAAGACGTGGAGCGCCCCACGCGCGTGGTGCAGAAGTTCCAGGGGAACCTCTGGGAGACAACGCTGGACCACTCGCCGTTCGACGTCGTGGCGTGGCACGGCAACAACGTGCCGTACACGTACGACCTGGCGCGCTTCAACACCATCAACACGGTGAGCTACGACCACCCGGATCCGTCCATCTTCACGGTGCTCACGTCGCCCAGTGACACGCCGGGAACCGCGAACTGCGACTTCGTCATCTTCCCGCCCCGGTGGATGGTGGCGGAGAACACCTTCCGGCCGCCCTGGTTCCACCGCAACGTGATGAGCGAGCTGATGGGCCTGGTCCACGGCGTCTACGACGCCAAGGCGGACGCGTTCCTGCCCGGCGGCGCGTCGCTCCACAACTGCATGAGCGCCCACGGCCCGGACCGCAAGACGTACGAAGCCGCCGTCGCCGCGGAGCTGACGCCGAAGAAGATCGACAACACGCTCGCCTTCATGTTCGAGACCCGCTGGGTCATCGCGCCCACGCGCCAGGCCATGGAGAGCCCCGTCCTCCAGAAGGACTACGACGCCTGCTGGGCGGACCTGCCCAAGGCGAAGCTGCAGTCCTCGGGAGGCGGCCAGTCGTGAAGCTCGCCTCGGTCGACGCAGGACGGGACGGACGGCTCGTCGTCGTGACGAAGGACCTGTCCCGGCAGGCGGATGCGTCCGCCATCGCGCCCACGCTCCAGGCCGCCCTGGATGACTGGGACCGCCACGCGCCAGCCCTGCGCGCGCTGTCGGAGCGGATGGAGCGAGGAGAGGTTCCGGGAGCACCCTTCGACCCCGCCCGGTGCGCGGCGCCCCTGCCCCGCGCCTACCAGTGGGCGGACGGCTCCGCGTACGTGAACCACGTGGAGCTGGTGCGCAAGGCGCGCGGCGCGGAGCTTCCGCCCTCCTTCTGGACCGACCCCTTGATGTACCAGGGCGGCTCCGACGGCTTCCTCGGGCCGCGCCAGCCCATCCCGCTCGCCGACGAGGCGTGGGGCTGCGACATGGAGGGTGAGGTCGTGGTGGTGACGCGCGACGTGCCGCTGGGCGCCACGCGCGAGCAGGCCCTGGGCGCCGTCGTGCTGGTGGGCCTGGTCAACGACGTGTCGCTGCGCAACCTGATTCCGAACGAGCTGGCGAAGGGCTTCGGCTTCTTCCAGTCCAAGCCCGCGTCGGCGTTTTCTCCGGTGTTCGTCACGCCAGACGAGCTGGGCACCGCGTGGCGGGAAGGCAAGCTGCACCGCCGCCTGGAGGTCTTCCTCGACGGCGAGCCCTTCGGCCGAGCGGACGCGGGCGTGGACATGACGTTCGACTTCGGCACGCTGGTGGCCCACGCGGCGAAGACGCGCTCGCTGTGCGCGGGCAGCATCGTGGGCTCCGGCACGGTGTCCAACCGGGGCCCGGACGGCGGTCCTGGTAAGCCGGTGAGTGCGGGTGGGGCGGGCTACTCGTGCATCGCGGAGGTGCGCGTGGTGGAGACGCTCCGGGACGGCGCGCCGAAGACGCCGTTCCTGAAGCGCGGCAACCAGGTGCGCATCGAGATGCGGGACGACTCGGGCGCCAGCATCTTCGGCGCCATCGACCAGTCAGTCGGCGGGTAGGCGGAGAAGAAGGGGCCGCTTTCGTCAGGGCCCCTTGTTCCACCCGTCCGGCGCGCAGCAGGATTCACGCGCGCCCCCATGCTCCTGACCCTATCGACGACCCATTCGCCCGCGACGGACCTGGGCTACCTGCTGCACAAGAACCCGGAACGGCCCCAGTCCTTCGAGCTTCCCTTCGGACTGGCGCACGTCTTCTACCCGGAGGCCTCCGCCGGCCGCACCACGGCGGCACTCCTCCTGGAGGTGGACCCCGTCGCCCTGGTGCGCGGCCGTCCGTCGTCCGGAGGCCAGGGCGGCACGTTGGACCAGTACGTCAACGACCGGCCCTACGTGGCGTCGTCCTTCATGAGCGTGGCGCTGTCCCGCGTCTTCGGCACCGCGCTGTCGGGGCGCAGCAAGGACCGGCCAGAGCTGGCCGCACAACCCCTGCCCTTCTCCGCCCGCCTGTCGGTGCTGCCCTGCCGGGGCGGTGAAACCTTCCTGCGCCGCCTCTTCGAGCCGCTCGGCTACACCGTCACCGCGACCCGCCACGCGCTGGACGAGACGGTGCCCGCGTGGGGGGACAGCCGCTACTTCACCGTGACGCTGGAGGGACACGTGCGCCTGGGCGACCTGCTCTCGCATCTGTACGTCCTCATCCCGGTGCTCGACGACGACAAGCACTACTGGGTCGGCGACGAGGAGGTGGAGAAGCTGGTGCGCCACGGTGAGGGCTGGCTCGCCACGCACCCGGAGCGCGAACAGATTGCCCGCCGCTACCTGCGCCACCGCCACAGCCTGGCGCGCGAAGCCCTGGAGCGGCTCGCGGGCGACGAGGCCCCCGAGCCCGAGGAACGCCAGGAGGCGCGCAACGCCGAGGAGGCCGTGCTCGAGTCGCGCCTGAGTCTCAACGAGCAGCGGCTCCAGACGGTGATGACCGTCCTCCAGGAGCACGGCGCCGCGCGCGTGGTGGACCTGGGCTGCGGCGAGGGCCGGCTGCTCAAGGCCCTGCTGAAGGACCGCCGCTTCACCGAGCTCGTCGGCATGGACGTGTCCTACCGCACGCTGGAGATTGCCCACGACCGGCTCGGCATCGAACGGATGCCGGACCTGCAACGGCAGCGCGTGAAGCTGCTGCACGGCTCGCTCCTGTACCGCGACCAGCGGCTCGCGGGCTTCGACGCCGCCACCGTCATCGAGGTCATCGAACACCTGGACATGCCGCGCCTCGCGGCCTTCGAGCGCGTGCTCTTCGAGTACACGCGGCCGGGCCTCATCCTCCTCACCACCCCCAACGCCGAGTACAACGTGCGCTTCACCTCGCTCCCCACCGGTACCTTCCGCCACCGCGACCACCGCTTCGAGTGGACCCGCGCCGAGTTCGAGGCGTGGGCGGCGAGCATGTGCGAGCGCTACGGCTACACCGTGAGCTTCCGGCCGGTGGGCGAGAACGACGCGGAGGTCGGCGCGCCGACGCAGATGGCGGTATTCACGCGATGAACATCCACATTCCAGAGCTGTCACTCGTCGTGCTGATTGGCCCGTCCGGCTCGGGGAAGTCGACCTTCGCGCGTCGGCACTTCAAGCCCACGGAGGTGCTCTCCTCGGACACCTACCGGGGCGTCGTGTCCGACGACGAGAACAACCAGGAGGCGACGAAGGACGCCTTCGAGACGCTGCGCTTCGTCGCGGCGAAGCGGCTGGCGCGGGGCCTGCTCACAGTGGTGGACGCCACCAACGTGCAGCCGGAGTCCCGCAAGGCCTTCGTCGAACTGGCGCGCGAGTACCACGTGCTGCCCGTGGCACTGGTGCTGGACGTGCCGGAGCGCACCTGCATCGAGCGCAACCAGCAGCGGCCGGACCGCGCCGCCAGCTTCCGCTTCGTGCGCAACCAGGTCTCGCAGATGCACCGCTCCATGCGCGGCCTGGAGCGCGAGGGCTTCCGCCACCTCCACGTCCTCAAGCCGGACGCCATCGAACGCGTGGTGCTGGAGCGCCAGCCGCTCTGGTGCAACCTCAAGCGCGAGCGCGGGCCCTTCGACATCATCGGAGACATCCACGGCTGCCGTGAGGAGCTGGAGGCGCTGCTCGCGAAGCTGGGCTACCAGGTGCGTCCGCGCGCGGACGGCACGCCGGGTGTCGAAGTGCGCCCGCCGGAGGGCCGCAAGGCCGTCTTCCTGGGCGACCTGGTGGACCGCGGCCCGGACATCCCGGGCGTGCTGCGGCTGGTGATGGACATGGTGGAGGCCGGCACCGCGCTGTGCGTGCCGGGCAACCACGAGATGAAGCTGCTGCGCAAGCTGCGCGGCAGCAAGGTCAACGTGTCCCACGGCATGGCCCAGACGCTGGAGCAGCTGGAGAAGGAACCGCCGGAGTTCCACCAGCGCGTGGCGAAGTTCATCGACGACCGGGTGTCCCACTACGTGCTGGACGACGGGCGCCTGGTGGTGGCGCACGCGGGCATGAAGGAGAGCATGCAGGGCCGGGGCTCTGGCCGCGTGCGCACCTTCGCGCTCTACGGCGAGACGACGGGCGAGACGGACGAGTACGGCTTTCCGGTGCGCTTCAACTGGGCGGCGGAGTACCGGGGCCGCGCGTCGGTGGTGTACGGCCACCAGGCCGTGCTGGAGGCCGAGTGGGTCAACAACACGCTGTGCGTGGACACCGGCTGCGTCTACGGCGGCCAGCTCACCGCCCTGCGCTACCCGGAGCGTGAGCTGGTCTCCGTCCCCGCGCAGCGCGTGTACTGCGAGCCGGTGAAGCCCCTGGCCGCTCCGGCTCCGTCCGGCCTGAGCGCGCAGCAACAGGCGGATGACGTGCTGGACCTGGAGGACGTGCGGGGCAAGCGCGTCATCTCCACGCGGCTGGCCGCGCACGTCACCCTGCGCGAGGAGAACACCACCGCGGCGCTGGAGGCGATGAGCCGCTTCGCCATCGATCCGCGCTGGCTCATCTACCTGCCGCCCACCATGTCGCCGTCGGAGACGAGCACCGAGCCCGGCTTCCTGGAGCATCCCCAGCAGGCGTTCGACTACTACCGCAAGGAGGGCGTGGCGCAGGTCGTCTGCGAGGAGAAGCACATGGGCTCGCGCGCCGTCGTCGTCATCGCGCGCGACGCGGACGCCGCCCGCCGCCGCTTCGGCGTCACCTCCGGCGAGACGGGCGTCTGCTACACGCGCACCGGCCGGCGCTTCTTCACCGACGAAGCCATGGAGGCCGCGTTCCTCGCGCGCGTCCGTACAGCGCTGGACGCGTCCGGCTTCTGGGAGGAATTGAAGACGGACTGGGCCTGCCTGGACTGCGAGCTGATGCCCTGGTCGCTCAAGGCCCAGGAGCTGTTGCGTGACCCGTACGCCGCCGTGGGGGCTGCCTCCCGCGCGGCGCTGACGGACGTGGTGTCCGTGCTGGGGCAGGCCACCGCCCGGGGGCTGCCGCTGGGCGAGCTGTCCGCGCGCTTCACGGACAAGGCCACCGACGTCCAGCGTTACGTGGAGGCGTACCGGCGCTACTGCTGGCCGGTGACGTCGCTGGACGACGTGCGGCTGGCGCCGTTCCACCTGCTGGCCACGGAGGGCTCGACCCACGTGGACAAGGACCACGTCTGGCACATGGAGACGCTGGCCCGCGTGTGCCGCGCGGACCCGTCGTTCCTGGTGGCCACGCCCTACCGCGTCGTGGCGCTGGAGGACGCGGACGCGGTGGCCGGCGGCGTGCGGTGGTGGGAGGAGCTCACCGCGCGCGGCGGCGAGGGCATGGTGGTGAAGCCCTTCGGCTTCGCGGTGCGCGGACGCAAGGGCGTGGTGCAGCCCGCCATCAAGTCCCGGGGCACGGAGTACCTGCGCATCATCTACGGCCCGGAGTACACCACGCCCGCGAACCTGGACCGGCTGCGCCAGCGCGGCCTGGGCACCAAGCGTTCACTCGCGCTGCGCGAGTTCTCGCTGGGCGTGGAGGGACTGGAGCGCTTCACGAAGAAGGAGTCCCTGCGCCGCGTGCACGAGTGCGTCTTCGGCGTGCTCGCCCTGGAGAGCGAGCCCGTCGACCCGCGACTCTGACTCAGTAATTGAACTGGAGCTGGAGGCGCGTCACGTGCCCCTGCTCCTGTTCATACGGGTAGCGCGACGAGGTGCGGTCCGCGATGACGTAGGCGGCCGTCAGCTCCAGCGCCTTCCAGATCTGCCACTCCGCGCCCAGCTCCAGCTCGCGCACGTCGTAGAGGGGGGCGTTGGTCTCGAACTTCTTGCCGCCCTTGTAGAGCGTGCCGCGCACGTAGGGGATGAGTGACACGCCCACCACGCCGTCCAGCTTGTACATGAGCTGCGCGTAGCCGCCATGCAGGTTGCGGCTGTCGATGAGCAGCGCCTCGTCCGGGAACGAGCCCAGCGACGGCCCACGCCCGATGTTGTATTCGGCCTGGAAGCCCAGGGGCTGCGGGTAGATCATCAGGCTGACGATGGCGCGGGCATCCACCATGTTGGGGCCACGCGCCAGCGCATAGGCCGCGTCATCGCGCGGGGCCGCGCTGAGGTTGAAGCGGCCGTAGTAGGCGCCGGTGCCGACCTCCACGTACTGGGAACCGAAGAGGAAGGGATAGCTGACGCGCGCGACGGCGTGGGGGCTGTTGTTGCGCTCGGCGCGGTTGGCCGTCTGGCCGTTGTAGACGCCCAGGCCCACCACGCCGTAGTCGCCGGAGCCCTTGAGGCCGCTGTCGACGAGGTACTTGAAGCGCTCGCGGATGTGCGAGGGCGCCCAGTAGAAGAACACGCCCACGTCGCGCTCGTCCTTCAGCGCGCTGTTGATGGCGTCGTTGCGGTCCAGCGCGAGGCGGTTCTGGCTGGACTGGAGGTTCTCGAAGCCGAACGGCACCTTCGACTGGCCCACGCGGAAGCGGAACTCCTTCTTCGCGTCCACGAAGATGTCCGCGTACCAGTCCCGCATGACGGCGACGTTGTACTGGTCACCGATGACGGAGGCGAAGTCCGGCTGCAGGTAGATGGACACGTGAGGGTGCACGTCCCCGAAGATGACGAGCCGCGCGCGGCGGATGCCAAAGCCGGTGTCCTTGCCCAGGAAGCGGTCGCCCTGGTCGTTGATGAGCGAGTCGTTCACCCGGAAGCTGGGCAGCCGGTTGTAGCGGACCTGCGTGTAGCCCCGGAGGCGGATGCTCTCGTACCAGGGCTTGCTCTTCTCCTTCTCCTTTTCCTTCTCCTCCGCGGGGGGCGGCAGGGCCGCGGGAGGCACGACCTCGCCCTGGGGAGCGGGCTCGGGCGGAGTCTCCTGGGCCTGGGCCAGGGTGGAGGAGGAGAAGAAGAGCGCGGTACCAGCCAGCAGGGCCTGAAGGACGGAGCGGTGGGACGAGGCGAGGGTCATGGGTTCGTAGGAGACGGGCGGGGAGCAGGGAGGGACCCGCCCGGTCCCGTTGTGGCGCTCCCGTTACCGAAGAGAGCGGCCCTCCGCCATGCACCGACCCCTGTTGTTGCCACACCGTTACCGGCGACGCGGTCCTGTCACACGAACGAGCGGCTCGTGTCACACGCCCGTGACATGGCCCTGCCCCCGCCCCTGAACGAGTCATTCCCAGGGGTTGGCCTGGAAACAGCGGTCCGAGGCAACCGGCGTCACGCTTTCGCGACAATCCCCTTCGGGCGGCATTCATCCGCTCCCCGGCAGCCGTCCGCCGGACCCGCACCGGGTGTCTCCGTCACCCGCGAGAAGCGACATGACCTCGATTGGCAAGCCCGGTTCGCGCCCCACCTCGTCCCCCGTGAGCACGCAGCCGGTGAAGGCTCCCGTCACGGCGAAGCCCAACGCGGTGAAGGCCGCTGTCGCGCAGCGGATGAAGGACGGCTTCGACTCGGCCCCGCGCTCGGGCGCCGCCTCCCGGCCGGTGCTGTCCGCGGAGATCCGCTCCGGTGAGGGCGCTGGGGGCATCGGGGGCGCCCTGGGCAAGGCCGCGGGCAAGGCGGCCGGCGGCATCGGCGAGGCGCTGGGCAAGATCGCGGGCCGCGTGGGCAGCGCCCTTGCCGGGCCCCAGGTGAGCACGAACGCGGATGGGCGCACGGTGGTGGACCTGGGCGCGGGCAACAACACCGCGACGGTGTCGCAGAACAAGGACGGCGGGCTGACCATCAAGTCCGGCAGCGACACGGTCACGCTGACCGCGGAGCAGGCCAAGGGCGCCATCATCAACGGCGGTGACGGCAACGACTCCATCACCGTGGACGCGAGCGTCACGCAGGACATCACCCTGGACGGCGGCGCGGGCGACGACAAGCTCACCGGTGGCAAGGGCAACGACACGCTCATCGGCGGCGCGGGCAACGACACCCTCATCGGTGGCGAGGGCAAGGACACGCTGAAGGGCCAGGACGGCGACGACTACCTGGAGGGCGGCGCGGGCGATGACCGCATCATGGGTGGCGAGGGCCGCGACGTGATGTACGGCCTGGACGGCAACGACTACCTGTCCGGCGGCAAGGGCCGGGACTACATCGACGCGGGCGCGGGCAACGACCGGGCCTACGGCGGCGAGGGCGACGACCAGGTCATCGGCGGGCGCGGCGACGACACGCTGAGCGGCGGCGCCGGCAACGACGCGGTGGCGGGTGGCGCGGGCAAGGACACGGTCCGTGGCGGCACGGGCACGGACAAGCTCTACGTCGAAGAGAACGAGAAGACCGCCGACGCGGCCGAGGGCGAGCGCGAAATCGTCGACATGACGAACGCCGACCAGCGCGGCCGCTCGGTGACGGTGTCGGGCAGCGCGGACTTCCAGGCGCGCGTGCAGTCGGACCTGGACGCGATGCGCTCGCTGCCTTCGGGCCAGGACCTGCTGCGCACGCTGGATGACAGCGGCCACACCACGACCATCAAGGAGACGTCCAGCGGCAACTCCGCGTCCGCGCAGAACAAGGACGACGCCTGGTTCAACGCGGACGGCACGCCGGGCAAGGGCACCAACGGCACGGTGAACTACAACACCACGCGCATCTCGCTGGGCAGCGAGGACTGGATGAACCGCCCGCCCGTCGTCGCGCTGTTCCACGAGATGGTGCACGCCTCGGACTACGCCAATGGCACGCTGGCGGTCGGTGAGAAGGACGGCGTGAACAACCGCGAGACGTCCGCGGTGGGCCTGCCCATCGACCTGGACCAGGACCCGTCCACGCCGGACGTGGTGCAGGGCGGCCGCCCCGGAGAGAACGTCCTCCGCGACGACCTGAACCTGCCCACCCGTCCGCGCTACTAGCGCGTGTCCCGAGCCGCCTTCTGGATGAGCTCCAGCAGGGAGCGCAGGTGCGGCTCCGTCACGGGCTCCAGCATCTGGACCGAATGCCTCCGCCCGCCATCGTCCTCGATGGTGACGGTGTAGCGCGTCCGGTCCGCCCCCCGCTGGGGCGAAGCCCCCACGGTGGCCGGCTGTTCGAAGAAGCGGGCCTCCCGCACCTCCTTCTGGAGCGCCTCCGCCGTGGCGGGAGGCAGGGCCGCCAGGTCCACGGTGCGGGGCCTGGCGAGGCCCGGGAAGAAGGCGACGCCTCCCTCCCGTTTGAGCTCGATTCGCATTCCGTCGACCCCAGGGCCTAGTGCTTGCGCTGCACCGGCTGCGCGGCCTGCTTCGGCACCTGCGGCGTCCAGGCCGGCGCGCCCGCCCGCTCCTTGGAGACCTTGATGCCCACCTGGTTCCAGGCGTCGCGCACGATCTGCTCCTCGTCACCGCTGCCGTAGAGGCGGACGGCCGCCGTCACGGTGAGCCGGGCGAAGGAGAGGAACGAGGCGTTGGGCTTCAGCCGGGGGTCGCGCAGCGTCTCCAGCCAGATGAGGCCGGCCTTCTCCCACGCGTAGCCCTTCAGGTTGGTGGCCGCGACGCAGAAGGCCTTGTTGGGGATGCCAGAGTTGATGTGCACGCCGCCGTTGTCCTCCCACGTGTTCACGAAGTCCTTCATGAGGGCCGGCTGCGGATCCTTGCCGAGCACCGGATCATCGAACGCGGTGCCGGGGTCCTTCATGGAGCGCAGCGACTTGCCCTGGACCTTGTCCGTGAGGAGCCCCGCGCCGATGAGCCAGTCGGCCTGCTCCGCCGTCTGGTTCAACAGGCGCTGCTTCACGAGCGAGCCGAAGCAGTCCGACATGTGCTCGTTGAGCGCGCCCGCCTGGGAGAAGTAGGCAAGAGGGCCCTCGTGTTCCGTCACGCCGTGGGCCAGTTCGTGCCCGATGACGTCCACCGAGATGGTGAAGCGGTTGAACAGCTCCCCGTCGCCGTCGCCGAACACCATGCGCTCGCCGTCCCAGAAGGCGTTGTCGTAGCCACTGCCATAGTGGACGTGACCGTTCAGCGGCATGCCGTTGCCATCAATGGAGTTGCGCCCGTAGACGTCCCAGTAGAGGTCGTAGGTCGCGCCCAGGCCGACATAGGCTTCGTCGACCGCCTGGTCGCTGACGTCGGCATCACCCTCCTTGCGGGCCACCGTTCCCGGAAGGGCTTCGGTGTTCTTCACGTCGTAGATGGTGCGGAGCTTCTGGCTCTCCACGACCATGGGGGCGGGGATGAGGCGCTTCGCCGCCTGGGGCGCACCGCTGCTCGACAGGCGGATGGCGCGCAGGGTGTTGTCGATGGAGAGCGTCCGCAGGGCCCTCGCGCGCTGCTGCGGTGAGCCGTTCTGCGCAATCTGCCGGCTGACGTACGGCGGCAGGATGCAGTGGTGGGAATGCCAGATTCGGGTGTTGCAGCACATCACCGATCTCCTTCTGAAGTGGGTACCAGAAGACGATGGTGATGACGGCATGCCGTGCTCGGGACACGGCGCGGCATGGGCTCCCCGGTCGCAAGGGAACCCATGCGGCGCCTCGCGCTCAAGCCTGCTCGCGTGGCGTCAAGGCTTGTGAAGGACGGCCGTGTCCCCCACCAGCCACAGCTCCGACGAAGACGGCGCCCACACGCCCCGGAGGACGCGGCGGGTGCCGGTGGTCTCCGCGTTCCACTTGCCGCCATCGAAGCGAAGCAGCGTGCCGTTGTCGCCCACCGCCCAGACCTCGTTGGCGGAGCGCCCCATCAGCCCGTTGAGCTGGGACGAGGTGCCGCTGGCCACGGGGAGCCAGAGGGCGCCGTTGTAGCGCAGCAGCGTGCCTTCCGCGCCCGCCGCCCAGACGTCCGCCGGCCCGCTGCCCCACACGGCTTTCAGGGCCTTGTTGGTTCCGGAGGTCATCGTGCTCCAGGCGGTGCCGTCCCAGCGCAGGATGGTGCCGGCGTCGCCTACCGCGAGGGCCAGCGAGGGCCCCTGCACCCAGACAGCGTTGAGCGTCGCCTGAACCTCCGTGGGCTTCCGCGTCCAGGTGGTGCCGTCGAAATGGACGGCCTGGCCGGACGCGCCCACCGCCCAGATGTCCGCCGCGGATACGCCGTGAATGGCGTTCAGCGCCAGCGACGACTCCGCGGTGTACTGCGTGATGAAGCGGGCTCCGTCGAACCGGTAGATGCGGTCATGGAAGGAGGACGTCACCCAGACGTCTGTCGAGGAGGCCGCGTAGACGCCCGTCACGTCGTCGACGGGGGAGAAGTCCAGCTGCGGCTCGATCCAGCCGCCGCCGTTCCAGTGCAGCACGCGGCCCGGGTCTCCCACCGCCCACACGTCCGACGGCCCCGTGCCATGGACGGCCCGCGCCACCCTCAGCGTGCGCAGCGGAGTCTGGGAGATCCACGCCTGCCCGCTCCACTTCTGCATCTGCCCGCCCGAACCGAAGGACCACACGTTGTCAGGCCCGCTGCCGGTGATGGGCCCCACGGCGTCCTCGTCCGTGTCCGTCCACTTCGTGCCGTTGTAGATGTAGCCGAAGTCCTCTCCACCCGACAGCACCAGCGAGGGCGACGCGGCGTACACGTAGAACAGCTGATCCGACGAGCGCAGGGACTGCTCGATGCCCGCGGGCGTGGTGCGGAACACCTGGCCGTAGTCGTCACAGAAGATGCAGGGGTCATCCGAGGCGACGGTCCAGACGTCGTTCGGACCGGTGCCCGTCACCTGATGGAAGTCGATGTCCGTGGTGCCCGCGTCGATGCCGGAGACCGCATTGCCGTCGTACCGGCGCAGCGTCCCGGACTGCCCCACCATCCAGACATCCGAAGGCCCGCTGCCCCACACGCCATTGAGGTTCTTCGTCGTGGACACGTCCACGCCCTGGAAGCCGCTGCCCTGGTCGCGCCGCACGGTGCCGTTGGCGCCCACGGCCCAGATGTCGCCCGGACCGGAGGCCCACACGGAGTTCAGGTCGCGCGTCGTCCCGGAGCTCACGGCAGAGAAAGCACTGCCCGTCGTGGAGTGGAGCACGGTGCCGCCCGCGCCCACCATCCACACGTTCGTCGCGGAGAGGGCGTGCACGTCGCTCAGCGACGTCAGCGTCCCGCTGGCCACGCGCGTCCAGCGCGTTCCGTCCCAGTGCTGGATGAAGCCGTCCTCGCCCACGGCCCAGCCGTCATTGGCCGCGCTGAAGTGCGCGCCCTTGAAGCTGTAGCCATGGGGCAGTGGATACTCCCAGCACCAGCCATCACTGCACTCGCGGTTCGCGGCGGGGATGCCACACGTCTGCTCCACGCCGCGTCCGCCGCACACCTCCGGCGCCGCGCACGTCCCGCAGGAGACGGTGCCACCGCAGCCATCCGGCTCGGTGCCGCACTCGACCCCGGGGCTGCACGCCGTCTTGATGTCGGGGCAACCACAGACATTGGCCTCGCCACCGCCGCCACAGGTAGCGGGCGTCGCGCAGGTGCCGCAGTCGAGATCGTGGCCACAGCCATCCGTCGTGTCGCCACAGTTGAAGCCCCGCGACTCGCACGTCCTGGGAACGCAGTTGTCATCATCGTCCCCACAGCCGGCGGCGAAGGTCGCCACGCAGAGGAGCACGAAGGGGAGGGTCACCCTCCCCCACCGATGGGAGCTTGAACGCGGCGCATCCTGCAGGCGCGAAGTCCGCACCGCACCTACCGCGAAGGAGTCGTCACGGGACATGGGCATCTCCAGACCGGAGGCGGGACTGAACCCCGCGAAACCACGTGAAACGTGGCTCCGGTGCGGAAGTAAGGTTGCAAACGGCGGTCCGGTTGGATCGTCCGGACGTCCAAGCACCCTCCTTTCGCGGCTGCGTCATGCTCGACGTGTGGCGTCAATCAATCCAAGGTCGTGCGTGACCTCGCGAGTGCCGCGCCGGCCACCGCGAGCACGAACAGGCCCAGCGCCAGCAGGTCGTTCCCCATGTCCGCGAGCACCTGATCCTTGAGCAGCGCGCCCCGGACGATGCGCAGGAAGTGCGTGACGGGGATGATTTCGCCCAGCACCCGGGCCCACGGCGGCAGGCCCAGGAAGGGGAAGGCGAAGCCGGAGAGGAAGATGGACGGCAGCATGTAGAACATGGACATCTGCATCGCCTGCAGCTGGCTGCGCGCCACGGTGGAGATGAGGTAGCCCAGCGACAGGTTGCCCACGATGAACAGCACGATGCCGCACGCCAATGCCAGCCATCCCGCGGGCGTGCGCGCCATGGGCACCGAGAACAATCCTCGCGCCATGCCCAGCACGACGACGGTCTGCACCAACCCCACGACGACGTACGGCGTGAGCTTGCCCACCATGATCTCCGCCGGGGTGGCGGGCGTGGACAGCAGCGTCTCCATGGTGCCGCGCTCTCGCTCGCGGGTGACGGCCATGGCGGTCATCATCACCAGCGTCATGGACAGGATGATGCCCAGCAGACCCGGCACGATGTGGAACGGGGAGCGGCTCTCCGGGTTGTAGCGCCGGTGCACCACCACCTCGAAGGCGGGCGCGGGGGACCGGGGAGCCCCCAGCCCCACCCGTTCGTTCCGCAGCGCCTCCGTGGGCAGCACGCTCACCGCGGCGAGCGCCCCCGCCGCTGCCTGCGGATCGGACGCGTCCGCCTCCGCGAGGATTTGAGCGCGCTCGCCCTTGAGCACCCGCCTGCTGAAGTCCGGGGGGATGGTGATGCCGAGCATCACCTGTCCCCTGCGGATGAGCTGATCCAACTCCTCGTCGGAGCGCGGCAGGTAGCGCACGTCCACGTAGCCGGTGCGCTCCAGCGCGGCGACGACGGAGTTCGCCAGGGTGCTGGTGTCGTGGGACAGCACCGCGGCGGGCAGGTGCCGGGGGTCCATGTTGATGGCGTAGCCGAAGATGAGCAGTTGCATCACCGGCATGACGAGGATCATCGCGTAGGTGATGCGGTCGCGCCGCAGCTGCGTGAACTCCTTGAGCAGCACGGCCAGGATGCGCGGAAGCGAACCCGTCATGACGTGTACCGTTCGTCGCGCTCGCGACCCATGAGTTGGATGAAGACGTCCTCCAGGGAGGGCGTCACCTCGCTCCACCGGAAGGGTTCCTTGCGCCAGGGGACGAGCGCGGCCTCCAGGGCTTCTCGCTTCAGCCCGCTGACGTGCACGGCGGCGCCGAACGCGGAGGCGCTGAGCACGCCGTCCGCCTGGGCCAGCAGGTGCGCCGCGCGGTCGATGCCCGGCCCTTCCCCCAGGAACGTCACCAGCCCGGAGTCGCGGATGAGCGCGTCCGCCGTGCCCCGCGCGATGAGGCGCCCATACAGGATGTAGCCGATGTCGTGGCAGCGCTCCGCCTCGTCCATGTAGTGCGTGGACACCAGCACCGTGAGCCCGCCCGCGGCGAGCGTGTGGATTTCGTCCCAGAACTCACGGCGGGCCTTGGGGTCCACGCCCGCGGTGGGCTCGTCCAGGAGCAGCAGGCGGGGCTCGTGCAGCGTCGCGGCGGCCAGGGCCAGGCGCTGCTTCCAGCCGCCGGAGAGCGCGCCCGCCAGCTGGTCTCTCCGGTCGAAGAGGCCCAGCCGGTGGAGCGTGTCCTCCACCCGCTCGCGCCGTTGGTCCAGACCGTGGACGCGCGCGACGAAGGCCAGGTTCTCCTCCAGCGTCATGTCTTCGTAGAGGGAGAACTTCTGCGTCATGTAGCCCGTCTGGCGCTTGATGGCGTCGCCCCGGGCACGGAAGTCCAGGCCCAGCACGGTGCCCTCGCCGCTGTCGGGCGTGAGCAGTCCGCACAGCAGCCGCAGCGTCGTCGTCTTGCCGGAGCCGTTGGGGCCCAGGAAGCCGGTGATGCGTCCGGCGTCCACGGCGATGGAGACGTCCCGCACGACGTGCCGGTCGCCAAAGGACTTGTTGAGCCCGCGCACGTCGATGGCCCGCTCGTTCATCGGTCCGCCTCCACGGGTGCCTGCTTCAGGGGTGTCACGTCGATGGGTTGCCCGGGCAAGAGGCGCGTGGGCGCGGAGGGCACCGCCTCCAGCAGGAACACCAGCTTCTGCCGCGTCTCCAGGCTGTAGATGATGGGCGGCGTGTACTCAGGGCGCGGCGCGACGTAGTCCACGCGCGCCGTCATCCCGGTGTCGCAGCCGTCGCAGGCGATGGCCACCGTGGTGCCTGGCGGAAAGGACGCCACCCTCCCCTGCGGCACGTAGAATCGCACCTTCAGCTGCGCGTCCGGGATGATGCTGACGACGGGGGCGTTGGGCATGGCCCACTCGCCCTGCTGGAAGAGGACGTCCTCCACCCGGCCCACGACGGGAGACACAGGCGCCAGCTCCACGACCTGCTGCTCCGCTGCGGTGACGCCCGCGCGTCCGCTGGTGAGTTGTGCGCGGACGACCTCCAGCTGCGCGCCCGCCGCCGCCACGTCCGTGCGGGCCGCGTCTCGCTGGGCATGAGCGCGCGTCGCCGTCGCGCGCAGCAGGTCCAGTTGCTGGGGCGTCACTGCGCCCTCCACGGTCTTCTCGACGGCGACGAGCCGGGCCAGGTCCGCGTCCGCGCGGTCCGCTTCCGCCTGCGCGGCGGCGAGCGAGGCACGCGCCCGGGCCACGTCCGACTGGCGTGCGAGCAACTGAGCTTCGATCTGCCCCACCTGCGCCCGCGCCTGGTCGGCCCGCGCCGTAAGCGACGTGGGCTCCATGCGGAACAGCGGCGTGCCCACCTCCACGCGCTGTCCGCGCACCACCGCCACGGACGCCACCATGCCGGCCACCGGCGAGGACAGGTAGACGTTGTCGCTGACGACGAAGCCGGTGAAGCGTGGCGGCGGCTCCTGGGCCGGCCGCCGCAGCCACAGGATGCCGCTGACGATGACGGCGACCAGCACCGCCCCCGCGACGATGCCCCGCTTCGAGTGTTTCCTCTTCCTGCCCGGTCCCGACACCCGTGCCTCCTGGCGCGGCCTCGCCGCGATTGGAGCGCCCCCCGAGCGCGGCGGGTCCACGCTACGCCTGCCTCGCCCGGGGGTCCGCGTCCAGCTCACGGGCAGGTCCTGAACCCGTGTCCTGGCGTCACCTTGAGCACCCGGCGTGCCAACACTGAACGACAGGGGAGCCCCCGGGGGCAGGGCCTTCACCTGTTCGGAGTTCCGGCGCCGGACGCCGGGTCGCCGGAATGCCAGACGCACAGCGCGTCAAAACATACCATGCGGATTGTCCATGATTTACAGGAGAGTCGTGTAAAGAGCCTTTTCATCCACTGCACATGTTTCGCGGTGTCATGCGGCCATTGGCTGCGAGGGAGAGGTATGCGGAAGCTGTCCATGATGGGCGTGATGCTGTTCGGCGCACTGGTGTCAGGGTGTCAGGGTGAGGACTGGGAGCCGCCCGCGCACGAACAGCCCGGCGGGGCGACCACCCGGCAGGCGGTCGTCTCCCCGGAGCTCGCGGCGTCGCTCGCGTGCGTCGAGACGTATGTCGGCGCGGGGACCTGCGACTGGGCACACTGGAGCGAGCTGTGGGAGACGTGCCAGACCTACGAGCACGCGGAGCTCGAGGACGGCCTCTTCCTGGATGAGGTGCAGGCCGAGAACTGCACGGCGGCCAACTGGACCGTGCTGCGCGAGCAGCTCATCGCCCCGCGCGCGCCGCTCGTCCGCGTGCGTGAAAGCTGTAACGGTGTCTCCCAGGTGATTCAGGAAGCCGCATCCAACGGCTGCCACACCCTCCCGCAGGCCGCGGGCGCCTCCTTCGTCGACGTGCCCATCGGCAAGGCCGTGACGCTCCATGCCGCTGGGGACTGCACCGGCGACTCGGTCACGGTCGACACCGACACGAACCTCTGTGAGACCTCGTTCGGGAGCGGCGCGAGCGCGAACGACCAGGTGCGTTCGTTCCGCGTCCAGGACGTCGAGGTGCTCCCTTCGGCGCACCGCTATGACTGCGCTGGCAATGAGTCGACCTGCGTCAGGAACTACAACGGCGTCAGCAGACTGGGCGCCATCAACACGAAGCACACCGTCAAGGTCGTCCGCATCACCCTGGATGGCAGGACGACGCCCGCCCTCAGCACCATCCAGAACACCATCCGGGGTGTGTACCGCGACTTCGCCGTCGCGTCTCGCGGCCAGGTGAGCCTGGAGTTCACTGGCTCCCAGACCGTGCAGGTGACGAGCAGCAACTGCACCACCGCGAAGAACCAGGCCCGCCAGAAGGCCAACTCGAGCGCGTTCCTCACGGTCTTCGTGCTGCCCGGCGGGATGTGCTCCACCTCGAACGCCGGCTCGCGCAGCGTCTTCCTCAAGGGCACCCTGGCGCGGGACTATGCCCACGAGATCGGGCACGTCCTCGGCCTCGCGCACAGCAACGTGCGAGACCCCTCCACCGGCCAGGTCCGCTCGTCCGCGGACTCGAGCAGCTTCATGAGCACCTTCGCGTCGGACAACTACAACCTCCCGCAGCTTCACTGGCTGGGGTGGACGAAGAAGGAGGAGCTCGTCGGCATCAACCCGGCCATCGACAGCAGTGGCTCCACCGAGGTGACCCTCCGTCCGGTGGGCACCAACGCGGACAGCACCAGCAGCCTCCCGCTGGGCGCGGTCTGGGAGATTCCTGGCACCGATCAGCGGCTGTTCATCGCCGTCCCGAAGCCGCGCCTCAATGGCACGAATCAAATCGAGGGCGGCACGGTGTTCGCGTACCGGGCCCCCAAGTGCGTGGGCTGCACGGGCATGGCCATGGGCACGATGCAGATGGCGCGGTTCGGTCCCAAATCCGTCAATGAGCACGAAGCGAGCGGCCTCTTCCTCAAGCCGGTGGGCTACACGAGCAGCTTCGTCCAGGAGGGCGGGAAGAGCGTCGAGGTGTTCACCTCCGTCACGCTGCGCATCCGGAAGTAGAGGCCGTCCTCGGCACCGGGAGTGTTCGGATTTCCGACGCCCGGTGCCGGGTCTCCGAACACGAAGGGGGCGGAGAGGAGGAGGCCCCAGGGCACACGGGCTGGGGCATCCGCCTTGCTTGGGCATAGGGTAGCGCCCACGGTCCAGGAGGACGCGCCTTGCATTCCCTACCCCCGCCCACGTCCGCCGGAGTCGAGCAGGTCCAACGCGAGGCGTTCTCGCGGATGTTCCGGCAGGTGACGAAGGTGCTGTCGTTCCTGAGTCCCCTGCCGGTGGTGATGGTGTCGCTGGGGCTCATCGGGGACACGGCCGCATGGCGCCGTTGGTGTGTGGCGTTGGCGTTGACGCTCGTGGTGGCGGGGGTGGGGGCCATCGTGGTGTGGCGGCGTCAAGCAGTGGTGTCGCATGAGCCGGGCAGGCTGCTGCCGACCGTGGCGTTCCCCCTCTTCACGGTGATGAACCTGTCGCTGGGAGGACTGGAGAGCCCGCTCATTCCCCTGGTGCTGCCGGCGTCCCTGGCCACGGCCATCCTCTTCACGCCCGCGCGGGCTCGCAGGTGGGCGGGCTACCTGCTCGCGCTGGTGGGCGTGCAGGCGGCGGTGACGTTGACGGGCGCGGTAGATGACCTGGTGCCCGTGCTTTTCGGTGGAGGCCCGCGCGCGGGACACAACAATGCGCTGCTCCTGACGATGCTCGCGGTGACGGTGTTCCTCGTCATGTGGACGAACTTCATCGGCATCCATCTGCGGCGCACGTACCGCGGCATGGTCCGCACGGCGCTGGATGCGCGGGATGAGGCACTGAGCGCGCACGAGGAACGGGTGCGCTCGCTCACCACGCTGTCGGGAGAGATTGCCCACGAATTGAAGAACCCGCTGGCGAGCGTGAAGGGCCTGGCCGCGATGATTGCCCGCGAGGTGGAGGGCCGGCCCGCGGAGCGGCTCGCGGTGCTGCGCCGGGAGGTGGACCGGATGCAGGAGATCCTCGAAGGGTTCCTCAACTTCTCCCGGCCGCTGCTCCCGCTCAATGAAGCGCACGTGCAGCTGGATGGCCTGTGCCGGCAGGTGGCGGAGCTGCACGAGGGCATGGCGGGAGAACGAGGCGTGGCATTGAGGGTCGCGGAAGGGCCGCCGGTGGAGGCTTGGTGCGACGCACGCAAGGTGCGCCAGGTGTTGATCGACGTGGTGCAGAACGCGCTGGACGCCGCGCCTCGGGGCACCACGGTGGAGCTCCAGGCCTGGACGGCCCCGGAAGGTGGCGGCCGCGTGGAGGTGAGGGACCGGGGTCCCGGGCTGGCGGCGGAGGTGCGCGAGCGCGTCTTCGAGCCGGGCATCACCACGAAGCCCCACGGCTCCGGCCTGGGCCTGGCCCTGTCGCGAGCCCTGATGCGCCAGCACGGCGGAGAGTTGAGCCTGCGCGCCCGTGAGGGCGGAGGCTGCGTGGCGGAGCTGAGCCTCCCGGCCACGCCCAAGCCGGTCGAAACACAGCGACAGGAGGCCCTGCCATGAAGGCCCGCGTGCTGGTGGCGGATGACGACGCGGGCGTGCGCTACACGCTGCGCGGCTTGCTGGAGGATGACGGGCTCACCGTGGAAGAAGCGGTGGACGGCGAGGCCGCGCTCGCGCGCCTGCAGCAGGAGCCGCCCGTGGACCTGGTGCTCAGCGACCTGCGCATGCCACGCGTGGATGGCATGGAGCTGCTCCGCCGCGTCGCCGCGCGACCGAGTGCGCCCCGCGTCATCCTCATCACCGCGCACGGCTCGGAACGCCACGCCGTGGAGGCCATGAAGCTGGGCGCGCTGGACTACTTCCGCAAACCCTTCGACGTGGACGACGTGCTGGCCGTCGTGCGCCGGGCGCTCGGGATGGTCCGGCTGGAGGCGGAGAACGAGCGGCTGTCCGGAGAAGTGAACCTGCTGCGCTCGCTGGTCTTCGTGTCACCGTCGATGGCGCGGCTGGCCCTGCTCATCCAGCGCGTGGGCCCTCGAGACGTCACCGTGCTCATCACGGGAGAGAGCGGCACCGGCAAGGAGCGCGTCGCCGAGGCACTGGTGCGAGCCTCTCCGCGCGCGGACAAGTCCTACGTGCGCTTCAACTGCGCCGCCCTCACGCCGGAGCTCGCGGAGGCGGAGCTCTTCGGACATGCGAGGGGCGCGTTCACCGGCGCCGTGCGAGCCCGGCCCGGTCTCTTCCGCGAGGCCTCCGGAGGAACCCTGCTCCTGGACGAAGTGGGAGAGCTCGCCCTGCCCCTCCAGGCGAAGCTCCTGCGCGTCTTGCAGGAGGGCGAAGTCCGGCCCGTGGGAGAAGACCGCTCCTTCCCGGTGGATGTCCGCGTCCTGGCCGCCACCCACCGCGACCTGCCCCAGCGCGTGGCGGAGGGCCGCTTCCGCGAGGACCTCTACTATCGCCTCAAGGTCGTGACGCTCCAGGTGCCCCCGCTGCGAAGCCGCCCGGAGGACATCGCCGCGCTCGCAAGACACTTCCTCGCCCGCCACACCGAGCGCTTCCACATGCCACCGGTGCCCCTGACGCCCGCCCTCCTGGAGCGTCTCACGGCCCACCCCTGGCCCGGCAACGTGCGCGAGTTGGAGAACGCCCTGGAGAGCGCCGTGGTGCTGTCCGCCGACGGGACCCTGGACCTGGAGTTGTTGCCCGGAGGCACCAGCACGCCCACGTCCCAGGCCAACACCGGCACCACCCTGCGCGAGAAACTGGATGCACACGAGCGTGAGCTCATCCTCGCGGCGCTCTCTGCGTCCAAGGGCCAGCGCACGGAGGCCGCGAAGGCGCTGGGCATCGGCCGTGCGACGCTGCACGACAAGCTCCGCAAGCATGGCCTCCTCAACGAAGGCGAGGAGCCCGAGCAATGAAGGCTCACGGCTCTGGCGGTACGGGCTCCGGCGCCGTCTTCACCTCACAGGAGTAGCTGCCGGAGCGGGCTCCTGGTGTCCAGGGATGGCAGGCGAGGACAGGCAACGGCGGGGCCCCTGACGGAAAGGGGAAGCGGCCTTCGGCCAACTCACACGAGGGAGCGGAGGGATTGAACCAAATGCACGCCCTGGCCGGCAGGCACTCCATCGGAAACCACTCCGACTTCCGGCTCCGACGCTCGTCGCAAGCCTCCTGTGGCTCGCCAGGGTCGACACAGTGGAAGGCAGAAAACCGTGGCGTCCTCTGACGGAGTTCCAATCGCTTGCACCAGCGGAGTTCGACCCGCCGCTCGCAAGCCGTCTGCACTCCGAACGATCCAGAGACTTCGGTCAACTCGAACGCGCGGCCCTCCCGCGACACCCCGAACATCATCAGATGCTCCGCGTATTCGGCCGTGAAGAACGGTTGGCCCTTCTTCCATAGCGCCTCCGCTTCCGCATGAGCAGCAGGTGTGGCGGGAGGCATCTGCGGAGGAGCCAACAGACGCCCTCCAACCGCCTCGATGTTACACGCCTCGCAGCTCACGGTCTCACGCTGGAGCGACACGGGCACCGGCGGAAGGACGCCCGTGCGGAGCCAGGTCAGTTCGCTGTCATCCGACGAAAGAACCCTGCGGCTCCGCGTGCACATCCAGACCGCCTCCGGGCTGCTCTTGTCGGCATAGAGCAACCATGTCTGGCCCCCAGGCAGGTTCAGGACGCAGTCACCGCTCCACCCGTAAGGCAGCTGCAACACATCACCCGCCTTGACGCTGCCCTTGAACGCCTCCAGGACGTCCACGGTGGCGAAGCGTTCGGACCGGCCCTCTGAGTCACGGACCCGCCCCAGGTAGATGAACCCGGCCTGATCCCGAGCCCCCTCTAGCGAACCGGGAAGTCCCTGCGTGATAAAAGTACATGAACAGGCCCACCCGGTTGCCGGCACCGCCAGCCAGCCCACCAGCACCGCGATCCACCACGCGTTCCTGACCATGGAAGAGATTCTAGCCACACATTGACCTGCGAGGCTGGAATGACAGTGAATACGCAAGGAGTGTGACGCAGGGAGGGGCGGAGAATGAAGCTCGACAGGTCCGACCACGAGTGCCTGGCCCGTTGGGCCGCCGACTGCGCCGAGCGCGTCCTCCCCTTCTTCGAACAGGAGTTCCCGGAGGACCACCGTCCCCGCCAGGCCATCGAAGCAGTACGCGCGTGGCAGCAGGGACACCTGATGATCACCGACGCAATCGTCGCCGGCTTCGCCGCGCACGCCGCTGCCTCGGATGCCACCTCACACGCCGCTGCATGCGCCGCGGCCCGCGCCGCTGGACACGCCGCCGCCACCGCCCACGTCGCCAGCCACGCGGCACAGGCCGCCACCTTCGCGGCCACCGCCGCGGCCCATGACGCGGCCGAAGTCTCGGACGCCGCCGAAGCCACCGCCCGGGAACGCGCCTGGCAGCGCCAGCAGCTGCCGGAGCACCTCCACGCCCTGGCGCTTCCTGCCCGGAACAATCGCTGAACGCACTGCGCGTGCGCGACGCATCCCGCCCATGCCGCCCACCCGGCATTGGCTCGGCTGCGTCATTTGACAAAACCAGCAAAATCCGTTTTCCATTTTTACCATGAACTTCAGAAAGCCAATGTTGTGCACGGTGGTGCTGGCCTCCGTCGCCTGTGGCGGCGAGGCCTTCGAGGGTGAATCAGTCGCGGCGGAGGACCTGTCCACCACGCGGCAGGCGGCCTTCTCCGGCGTGAACGGGACGGTGTGCGAGGAGAGCCCGTACAACTGCAAGCTGCGGCCCTCCGGCGGCAACCGCGTGCAGACCAATGACCCGGACGACAATGACGCCTGGGGCATCACCACGGGCGTGCCCATCCGCGACGGCAACGGCACCGTGGTGGGCACGTCCACCCGGACGAGCTCCCTCTTCAACTACGGCCAGACGCGCACGTTCGCCGGCGAGCTGCACGCGTTCGCGACGTCAACGTCCAACTCCAGCTCCGGCTGGCTGCCCATGTCCGCCATCCTCGGCCGCACCTCCTTCGAGGACAAGGTCGGCCACGTCTCCGCCCTGAGCTCCGGGCTGAGCAAGATGGCGTGCTACGCCGTGCGCAACTCGCACGACCCGGCGCTCGAAGTGAAGAAGGTGGTCTACGACACGACGTCGTCCAACGAGCGCGCGGGAGACTATCTGCCGCTCGTGCGCGCCAATGGTCTGCGCTCGGCGAACCTCACCTTCAACGTGCCGGGCTTCGGCCTGGGCGGCGTCGCGGTGGACCACTTCCCCGCCGGCACGAAGTTCCAGCGCCTGGACGTGCCGACGAACTCGGGCGCCCCCTCCATCGACATCCCGCTCTGGGTGTTGGACAGCGCGGGGCGCTACCGTCAGCAGTCCGGCACCATGAAGTTCATCTACGGCTACGTCATCGCCGCCACCAGCACCCGCCGCAACGGCTGGATGGCCTATGACGCGCTCGAGGTCAGCTCCGGCTGTCCTTGAGTCACGGCGCCGTTCAGCGAGGGTACGCCTCCAACCATGCGACGCCCCGGCGCAGCAGCCCGCGGGCGTCGAAGAGATGTGACACGGCCTGGGCAATGCTTCCGGAGCGGCCGATTCCCTCCGCGAGGCATTGCTCTCCAATGCGCGTGAAGGGGTCCACGCTGGACGCGCGAAGTGCGTCGGTCACCGGCTCGCTGGTATCGAACTCCTCGAAGTCCACCCAGCGCCGCTCGCCGTCGACCTGGAGCGGCCGCTGGTAGCGGACCACGCGCTTGCCCGGGAGGTCCGCCAGGTGCTCCGCGTGGTGCAGAATCGTGAGCGTCTCCAGCGGAGCCCCGAGCATCAGCACCTTGCCCTCCGCCTCCACCAGCCGGGCCAGCGGCGATTCGAGGCCATAGCCATAGAGGAAGGAGTGGTCCGCGCAGAGCCACTCCGCCCGCGGGCCGATGGCGACCATGCCCGCGTCCGGATGGTCACTGCGGACCGCGCCGGGCCAGGTCCTGAGCGTCTCCGCGAGGATGCCGTGGTCGCGGCTGGCTCTCGCGGTGCGCTTGTCGAAGGTGGGGATTTCGTCGCGCAGGCGCGCGTCCTCGAAGTCCTCCGGCTCCACGCCCATCTCCCAGTCCAGGTAGGCCATGAGCGTGCCCCGGCGGCCCACTGCGTCTTGCAGCGCCTGCACCGCGGTGTTCACCCCACCCAACACGGGACCGAGGCTCCGGAGACCGGCATGGACCATCACGACGTCGCCCTCCTCCACGCCCAACCGCCGCAATGAATCCCTCAAGCCGGTCCGGGTGGCAGGGGTCGTCATGGCTCCATCCTTCCTGTCGCAGGGCTCTGGAGGATAGCAACCGCCCCGCCCCGTGGGGCGCTGTAGGTCTGTGCGTCTCCGCGCAATCGCCTGACACCGACAGACGGACTGGGGGGCATGAGGTGGTGTGAGCAGCCTCCCCGCTCGGGGGCGGATGGCCTCCGGCGAGGGGGAAGCAGCATGGGAAGAATTCGGGATGGGATGGTGACGTGGCCCCTGGCGCTGCTGCTCCTCGCGGCCACCACCGCGAAGGCCAGCACCCAGGAGAAGTCGGAGGCCTTCGAGGCCCGCGCCGTCCGCTGCGGAGAAGTCCTGACGAGGAACACGCGGCTCACGCGCGACCTCATCTGTGCGGGCACGCCCATTCCCGCCCTGCGGATCGCCGCGCCGGGCGTCGTGCTCGACCTGGGAGGCCACACCGTGCGCCGGGCCGGGAGCGAGCCGGGCGACACGGTGGGCATCTCGGCCGAAAGCGACAGCACCGTGCGCAACGGCACCATCCGAGGCTTCAACCGGGGCTACGAGTACAACGCCACCGTGCACCTGCATCAGGTCGCGCTCGTCGACAACAGGATCGCCATCTTCCACACGAACGGCGGTGGAGGGTTCCTGCTGACGGATTCGAGGGTGAGTGGGAGCGTGGTGGGGTTCAGCAGTGAGTTCGACGCGACGTCCGGCTCCATCGACATCCGAGGCTCCCTGTTCACTGGAAACGGGCTCGTGTTGTTCGTGGACTTTCACGACACCCGCATCTCCGGTTCGACCTTCACGGCGAACCAGACCGCCCTGTTCTGCTACTCCGGCAATGTCCTCATCCGGTCGAGCACGTTCACGGAGAACGCTTCCGTGGCGGAACTGACGTGGAGCAACGGCCGCTTCGACAACTGCTACGAATTGGTGTTCGAAAACTCCATCCTCGCGAACAACACCGCGTTCGGGACGCCCGAGAGTCCCGACTGGCAGGCGTTCGACTTCCAGATGCGCAACACGTGGGTCATGAACAATGGCGAGGGACTGCGCCTGGCGGCCCAGACGCTCGACGTGCGCGGCAACCTCTGGTGGGACAACGCAGGAGGGCTGACGCTGTCCAACCTGCCGGACTTCGAACCCGTCCCGCAGGAGGGCCCGGTGCGCAACAACCGCTTCCTGTCGAACCGCGGGGACGGCCTGCGCGTGCTCCCGGGCAGCACGCCCACCCTCTCCAACAACGTCTGCCAGGGCAACACGGGCTGGGGCATCCACGCGCCCACGGCCATTGACGGAGGAGGCAACGTCGCGCGCGGCAACGGAGCGGGCGGCTGCGTAGGGGTCGCCTGCACCCCGTAAGGCATTGAAGGGGTCTCCGGGGACCGCGAGGCTTTCCCGGAGACGCCTGCCCATTGTCCTGATTTGAAAGGCAGCGCTATCCTGGCGGAGCAGCACCCATTCCCCAAAGACCAGGAGATGCGAATGCGCGTGGCAATCATTGCCGGACTGATGGCCGTTGGACTGCTTGCGGGTTGCGGCGGCGCCGAGGAGATGGAGCCCATGAGCACCGAGGAGGCCAACCGCGTTGTCGAGATGGCGGTCCCGAGCGCCTGTACCGACGCGTGCGACCAGAAGTACTACCAGTGTTACTTTGGCGGCGGCGACCCCTACTACTGCAACAGCTACCGCGCGTTCTGCATCTCGCAGTGCCCGTGATGGCGTGAGCCGAAGCGGCGTGCCGGAGTCGGGGCACGCCGCACGACGGCGGAGCTCATGCGAAAGACCCTCCTTGGCGGACTCCTGGCCGCCGGACTCCTGATGGGCTGTGGCGGAACCGACGTCGAGGCGCAGGAGGTGTCCTGTTACGACGCCTGCAGGCAGCTCTACGGCCTCTGCATGCGCGCGGCGCAGGGAGACCTGGAGGAGCAGCAGCAGTGCGCGAGGGAGTACGTCACCTGTAACGAGTTCTGCCCGTCCCCGGGCGTGAGCCGATAGCGGCCCCTGGACGGAGTGGGAAAACGACCGCTCACCCGTGACGTGGAGCCGCTCGGCAACGGGAAGGACTTCCAGACGGGGCCCGCGGCGATGCTCGCTGCATGAACACATCGAGGCATCCGCGCGCGAGGGCGGCCTTCGTCCTCGGGCTCTTCGTGGGCCCTCTCGCTGTCGGTCTCTTCGTATTGGCGGCCTGCATCGGCGCGTCGGCGTCAGGCTGGGGTTATGCGCTGGGGGGCGTGGTGCTTTCGCTGGGGCTCCTCACGAAGCCCTGGCGGACGCGGGGTGGCCTGACACGCGCGGGCTTGGGGCTCCTCGTCACGGTCGCGGCGGTCCGGCTCGCGGGGGCGGATGGTCCGAGAATGCGCACCGAGCGGCTGCCTGCGCCGGGAACGCGCTACCTGAACCGGCTGGTGGACGAGCGCGACGGCACGCTCCTCGCGGCCCACGTCCTCTGGCGTACGGGGAGGATTCCCGCCTCGGACGCAGCGGAGTTCATTCCCTCGCTGGAGTCCGCGTTCGACCGGCTTGCCCAAGAGGAGGGGCTGGTGGCGACGCCCGCCATCTCCACGTGGCTGGGACTCCAGTCACCGGAGGCCTTCGACACGGTGGTCATCACGCCCGAGAAGCCGAGCCCCGACACGGCCGTGGTGATGCTCCATGGCTACGCCGGCAACTTCACCGTGTATTGCTGGCAGCTGGCCCGGGCGGCACGGGCCATCTCCGCGAGGACCGTCTGTCCCTCCGTCGGTCCTGCGGGAGACTGGTGGAGCGCTGACGGAGCGAGGACGCTCGAACGCACCCTGGTCTGGCTCCGGAGCCAGGGCATCCGCCGCGTGTACCTGGCGGGGCTGTCCAACGGCGCGGTGGGAGCGCATGTGCTCGGCGGACGGGCCATGCCTGCTGGCATCGAGTTGCGGGGGCTGGTGTTGATCTCCGGCGCCGAAGCGCGGGCATCAGCGCCACGGGTCCCCATCCTGCTCGTGCAGGGCACCCGCGACACGATGATGCCCGCGCGCATCGCCAGAAACGTGGCCACGCGCCTGGGAAGGCGCGCGACCTGGTTCGAGGTGGACAGCGGGCACTTCGCCTTCCTGGACCACCATGAGGCCTGTGAGCAGGCCATCGCCACCTGGCTCCTCATGCAGGAGGAGCACCCACGCGAGCGGACCTCACGGTGAGGGCTGCGCCGTCACGCGGTCCTTCGACGCCACCAGCTCCTCGCGCCGCAACAACAGACGCGCGTTCGTGTTGGGCAGGATGCGCACCTGGAAGCGCCGCTGGGCCATGTCGTCGGCCGTGAAGACGTTCCGGTCGCTCACGAGCAGCAGCGCGGTGGGCACCACGTACCGCGACGAGCGGTTGCCGTAGTAGTGCACCAGCACGTGGTAGGGCCCCGGCGCCGCCTTCCGTGCGTGGTACAGCTCCGGCCCCAGGCCGTCCGTGATGTCCCAGTACAGCTGCCCGCCCAGCGACGTCTCCTTGTGCTGGTAGAAGCACTTCTCCCCGTCCGGCTCGATGACCCACAGGTCGATGTCCGTGCTGTCCGAGTTCCAGTGCGTGGTGAGCTGGTAGTCGATGGGCCGGGCATCCGCGAACATCCCCTCGCCGTCAGGCCCCCGCAGCCCGGCACGGCGCGCCCTGAGCACGGAGGCCACCTCCGCGAGCCGGGGCTGCCGCTCCAGTCCCGCCAGCATCCGGGCGTAGTGGAAGCTCGCCACCGTCCGCATCTCCTCGGCATGCCGCTTCCAGGGACGCGCCAGGACGATCTCGTAGTTCCGGGCGGCCTCCGAATAGCGTCCGGCCGCGTCCAGCGCGAGCGCCTCCTCCAGGAAGGCCTGCGCCTCGAAGGGACGGCTGAGCCGCACGTGCTCGAAGAGCTCCGCCGCCGCCGGGTACTGCCCCAGCGCCAGCAGGCCGTACCCCACCAGCCGCAGCGCCTCCGCGTCGCGAGGCCGCAGCTCCACGGGCGACGACAGCGCACGCACCGCGCCCCAGGTGTCCCCGGAGAAGGCACGCCTGCGCGCCACGGCCTCGTAGATCATCACGTCGTCCCGGTTCTCCTGCCGCGCCTTGCGATAGGCCACCTCGGCCTGGAGCCGCTCGTCACCGCCCGCGTAGGGCGCGTCCTTCAGTGGCTGGCGCCGCAGGAGCGCGGGCAGCCCCTTCTGCTCGGCGAGCCGGGCCACGACCGCGCGGCCTTCGGCGGGCACTTCGTCCAGCGCGATGCCCAGGAGCTTGTCGCGGCGCTGGTCCTCTTCCCTGCGCCGCAGCGACTCCAGGTTCGCCAGGTCCACCTGCTCGTCGCGGACGGCGTAGCGCGTGTAGTCGCCCTCGGACTCCAGGACGAGCATGGACGCGCGGGCGTTGGCCAACCGGTAGTGCTGGCTGAGCGCCACGATCATCCGGTCCAATCGCTCATCATCCAGGGACACCAGCTGGGACACGAAGAGCTCCGCCCACGCCCGGGGCGCGAACGCGCTGTCCGCATCCACCGGCAGGGGAATGCGCAGCGTACGCTCGGACCCGGTGCCGGCCTGGGTCACCACCTCCAGCGCCGCTTCGCCCTTGCCCGGCAGCCGCCCCGCCACCTGCAACTCCTGCCCGGGGAAGACGAGCCGGGGCCGGCCCGCCACCACCAGGTCCTTCACGTCCGCGCCCACCACCGACACGCGGGACAGCACCACGGACGCCGCGCGGTGCGCCTTCGCGGCGGCATCCACCTCCGTCGCGGACAGGACGGTCACGACACGTCCGCCGCTGGAGCGAGCCAGCGCGTCGAAGAGCTCCGTGTTCACCGCGGCCTCGCCGAAGCGGTACGTCACCCAGCGCAGGGACTCCACGCACGGGTGCCGGGAGAGGAGCGCGTCCACGCGGCTCTGCCCCCACGTGATGTTGCCGTCGGACAGCAGGAAGGCCGTCACGCGCTCTCCGGCGGCGGAGGGCTTGAGCCACTCACGCCCGGCCCTGTCCAGTTCGTCCAACGCGCCGTCCACGTGGGACGCGCCCTCCAGGAAGACGCGCTCCAGCTCCGCGAAGCTGGCCTGGCGGTTCGCCGCATCGTTCGGGCGGAAGCCCGGCCCGTGCAGCCAGCGCGGGCGCACGTCGAAGAGGAGCACCGCGTACTCCTTCAACGTCGCGTCCTTCTCCAGGAGGGCGCGCAGCGTGGCCGCCTGGATGGCCCAGGCGTTGCCGTCCTCGGCGGACAGCGAGGTGTCCACCACCAGCACCGCGCGGCCCGTGGGAGGCCCCTCCGCGCCGGAGGTGAGCCGCTCCGGCAGCCGCACCCGCGCGTGGAAGGCACGGCCCGGAAGTCCCGCGTCGTCCGCGCCCACCAGCACGTCCGCGTCCTCTCCGCGAGGCGTCAGTGCCACGCCCAGCGCGCCGTCCCCGGCGAGCTTGGGGAAGTCGTAGACCTGCCAGGCCTCTACCTTGCGGCCCTTCGCGCCCGGCTCCGGCTGCACGGTGATCTCCGACGCCTGACGGGGATCCACGTGGACGCGAGCGGTGACGCGCAACTCCTTGCCCGCGTCCGGAGGCAGCGGCCACGTGTAGCGCAGGCGGGTTCCGTCGAAGAGGAGCGTCTGCTCATACGCGATGACGACGCGCTTGAGGGACTTCGGAGGCAGGGGGAAGACGCGGGCGCTGAAGGTGGACGCGCCCGACCATTCGAGCAGCGCGGGGTCCACGTTGCGGCGCACAACGTCCTCGTACACCTCCCGCGCGCGCTTCTGCTCCACGACGCGGGCCTCCTGGATGTCGCCCCAGGAGCGCTTCGCGCCACGGGCCGAGGGCGGCGCGGAGGCCACGAGCCGCTCCGACTCCGTCGAGTCATCGCCCAGGGGAGGCAGCAGGTCCGACGACTGGAACAGCGAGGGCGAATCCACCGCCACCGCCCCCGAGTACAGCGCGAAGCCCGCCACCGTCGCGCCGCCGGGCAGCGGGTAATAGAACGTGCCTTCGAGGCTGCGGCCGGAGTCGTTTTCGAAGAGGTGATCGACCACGGTCCGCGCGCGGGAGCCCTGGATGTACGTGACGACGCGAACGGAGCGGGTCTTGAGGGGCTGATAGCGGCCGTCATCGCCCATCACCAGCACCTTGGCGGCGCGAGGCGCGGCCTCCACACGAGGCAGCACGGGCTTCGGAGCCTCCTCCTTGGCGACCTGCTTCTTCGCGGGCATCGCTCCAGAGCCGGAGCCGAAGAGTCCACCGATGACCCGGCCACCGCCACCGCCACTACCGCTGCCCTTGATGATCTGGATGATCTCACGGCGGCGCTGCTCCGAAGGAGGGGGCGCGCCCGAGGGCGCTGGCGCCGCGAACCGATCACCCACGACGCCTCCGATGACACCCCCGGCCACACCGCCCTCGACTCCATCCGCTTCCGGCTCGGAGGGAGCCCGCGCGGAGGGCGCGGCGGCGGGCCGTGAAGGCTCCGCGCGTGGCCTCATCTCGCGACGTTCCGCGTCCCCGCTCGTCGCGACATCCAACACCTCCGCCTCCCCCAGCCCGGGGGCCTCGAGGGCGTGCGAGCTCGGCGGAGCAGCGGCGCGCGCGCGAGCAAGGTCCCTCGGTGAACGGGCGGCGGTTGGCGAGAGCGCCGCGACCTCCTCTTCGGAGAGCACCTTCGGATCCGCCACGGAGTCGCGCAGCGCCGCGAGGTCCACCTCGCCCGTGTCCGGTTGTCCCGCGACGGTGGCGGGAGCCACCAGTCCCGCCTGGAGGAAGGGCGCTGGCGTTTCAGCCGGGGCGGCGGCCTTGGGAGGAGAAGGAACGTCCGCGTCCCGTTTGCATCCCGAGGCGAGGACCCCCATCAGCAACACGACAGCGGAAACACGATAAATGCGCATGATTGAACGCTAACCCATCCGCGAGTGGCGAGCTCATGCCCGCCAAGACATGGCCAGCCCATGACACCGCCATGACGCGGTAGGTTCCCCAAAAAAGGGGATGCCCATGGATTGGTCAGCGGCGCAGTACACGCGATTCGAGGACGAACGGAACCGCCCCATCCAAGACCTGCTCGCGCGGGTTCCCACGGCCGACGTGAAGCGCGCGGCGGACATCGGCTGCGGCCCCGGCAACTCCACGGAGCTGCTGCGCACCCGCTTCTCCAAGGCCGCCGTCACCGGAATGGACAGCTCCCCGGACATGCTCGCCGCGGCGCGCAAGCGCTTGCCGGACGTGCGGTTCGACCTGGGAGACGTCGCGACCTGGAGCGACCCGGGCCCCTACGACGTCATCCTGGCGAATGCGGTGCTGCAGTGGGTGCCGGACCACGCCACCCTGATGCCGGCGCTCCTCCATAAGCTGGCGTCGGGTGGAAGCCTCGCCGTGCAGATGCCGGACAACCTGGACGAGCCGTCCCACCGGTTGATGCGGGAGACCGCCAGCGCGGGTCCCTGGGCGGACACGCTGAAGGGAGCCTCGAGCGCCCGGACGGAGCGCCACGATGCCGACTGGTACTTCCGCACGCTGCGCGACGCCGGAGCCACGGTGGACGTCTGGCGCACGACCTACTTCCACCCGCTGACCGGAGGCGCTGGCGCGGTGGTGGAGTGGTTCAAGGGCTCAGGACTCCGGCCCTTCCTCGACCCGCTCGACGCGGAGGAGAAGACCGACTTCCTTGGCCGATATCAGGAAGGGATTGAACGGGCCTACCCGACCCTGCCCGACGGGACGGTCCTGCTGCCCTTCCCCCGGCTGTTCATCGTCGCGACGCGCTAGCAAGTCCGCAGGCGATGCTCCCCAGCGTGGCGACAGCGGCCTCGATGCGCGGCGTCCAGGGTTGGCCACAGCTCAGCCGGATGAAGTTCCGGTAGGAGTCCGGCCGCGCGGAGAAGATGGAGCCGGGCGCGATGCTGATGCCCGTCTCCAGGGCTCGCGCGTTGAGCACGTGGGCATCCACCGAAGGAGGCAACTGCACCCAGAGCAGCAGCCCTCCCGAGGGCAGGGCCACGCGCGTGCCTGGGGGAAAATGCTCGGCGACGGCGCGGGCCACGTGCTCCACCTGCGACGCCAGGTTGCGGCGCAGGGCGCGCAGGTGTCTGTCATAGCCGCCGTTCTCCAGGAAGCGCGCGACCGCCTCCTGGGTCAGCAGTGGCGACGCCACGGTGTGCGCGAACTTGAGCAGTTCCACGCGCTCCCGGAACCGGCCTGGGGCCACGTAGCCCACGCGGAAGCCCGGGGCGATCGTCTTGGAGAACGAACCGCACAGCAGCACCTGCCCGCGCGTATCGAAGGCCTTGCAGGGACGGGGACGCTCCGGACCGAAGTGCAGGTCGCCGTAGATGTCGTCTTCGATGAGCGGCACGTCGTGCGCGGTCACCAGGTCCACCAGCCGGCGCCGGTGTGCTTCCGGCATGCAGCTGCCCACCGGGTTGCTGAAGCTGGGGACCACCAGCACCGCGGCCACGCGCCGCCGCTCCAGCGCGGACTCCAGTGCGTCCAGCTCCATGCCATGGCGTGGGTGGCAGGAAATCTCCAGGGCCTTGAGGCCCAGCGACTCGATGGCGAGCAGCGTGCCGTAGTAGGCGGGTGACTCGATGGCGATGGTGTCGCCCTTGCGCGCGGCCGCGACGAGACACAGGTGCACCGCTTCGGAGGCACCGCTGGTGGTGACGAAGTCATCGGCGCCCAGCGCGCAGCCCCACTCCAGCGAGCGTTTCGCCAACTGCTGTCGCAGCAGCTTCGAACCGGGAGGCACGTCGTACATCACGCCCTCTGCCTGCCGCTCCCGCGCGAGCAATCCCAGCTCCCGGGACAGGCGCCGGGTCGGAAGCAGCTCCGGCGCCGGCCACGCGGTGCCCAGCTGCACGACGCGCGGTTCGCGTGACGACCGGTACAGATGCGACACCAGGTCGCTGACGGTGACAGGCGTCGCGGAAGCGGGCGGCCGGGACACCGGAGGCTCGGCGAGGCGCAGCCGCTCCCGTTCGCGCACGTAGTGGCCGGACTGGGGCCGCGTCTCGATGAGCCCCTGGGACTCCAGATGCAGGTAGGCCTGGAGCACGGTGGAGACGCTCACCCGCTCACGGGCGCTCAGTTGCCGCACGGAGGGCAGCCGCTCACCAGGGCGGAGCGTGCCCGCGGCGATGGCGTCCTTCAGCCGCTCCGCCACGCGCTCGTAGAGCTTCAGTGAATGCGCACGTGCGCCCATGCAGGGTCCTCCTTCGGTCCTCAACGGATAGCGCCCGGCGCTCCCACTGCCCAGATACAGCTTCGCGGCGCCGTGACCAGCACAGTTCTCCGTCCTGGAACTGTACCGGTCACAATTCACATTTCCTGCATCTGTTCTGGTCGAGCCTCCGGACGCATGGTGGGTCCATCACGGAGGACCGAGATGGTGGACCCTTTCACGTTGCTGAATCCCCCCTGGCTGCGCTCGCTGGCCCTGCGTCTGCGAGGAGGCCCGGCATCCGACTCCTGCCAGGAGCGGGTGAGCCTGCCGGAAGGCAGCCTGTGGAGCAGGCGCCTGCGCGGCCCGTCCCGCAAGCTCGTCTGCGAAGAGGGACAGGTGTGGCTCACGTTCGAAGGCGACCCGCACGACCACGTGCTCGGCGCGGGCGACACGTTGGAGGTACACGCGGGGCACGTGGTGGTGCAGGCCCTGCGCGCGTCACGCTTCAACTTGTCCGACTGCCGGGCAGGTTCGGCGCGGGAAGCGGGAACGCCGTCGCCCAAGCCCTGGGTTGACAGCACTCGCGAAGGCGCTCCAATCCGACGAGGTGCGCCGCTACATCGACGCCACCTACAGCGGCGCGGTCATCCCCGCATTCTGAGATGCGGAGTGCGCTGAGCAAGATTCTCCAAGTCTTCTTGTCCCCCTCCTGCTAGCCAGCGCGGATGCGCACCACCGTCCTGCACCGTTCGCGCTCCCTCTCCGTCGTGGACTGCCGGTGCGACGCGAAGCCGGGCGAACGCCAGTTCGAGGAGCGGCATGGGGCCTTCTCGGTGTCGTACGTCCGGTGGAGGAGCTTTGGCTACCACTCCCGCGGCGCGGAGCATGAGCTCGTGGCCGGAGCAACGCTCGTCGGGTACGCGGGAGACGCCTTCCACTGCACCCACGAGCACCATCTCGCGGGCGATGAGTGCCTGTCGTTCCAGCTCTCCGACGCGCTCGTGGATTCGCTCGGAGCCTCCCTGGACGTGTGGCGCGTCGGCGCCCTGCCCCCGGTCCCCTCCCTGGTGATGCTCGGTGAGCTCGCGCAGCAGACGGCCGAGGGAAGGACGAACCTGGGCCTGGATGAGGTGGCGCTCGCGTTCGCGGCGCGCTTCGTGGGCACCGTCTCCGGGAAACGCGAGACACCCTTGAGGATGCATGCGCGGGATCGTCGGAGGGCCGTCGAGGCCGCGCTCCTCCTCGATGCACAGGCGGAGGAGCCGCTGACGCTCGAGGAGCTCGCGGCGAAGGTCGGCTTGAGCCCGTTCCACTTCCTCCGCGTCTTCCGCGGAGTGCTGGGCGTCACGCCGCACCAATACCTGGTGCGCATGCGCCTTCGTCAGGCGGCGCGCCTGCTCGCGACGGATGCCCCCATCGCTCGCATCGCGTACGACGTGGGCTTCGGGGACCTGTCGAACTTCGTGCGCACGTTCGGCCGCGCGGCGGGCGTTTCACCACGCGCGTTCCGGAAGGCATCGCGCGGGGACCGCAAGATTCTCCAAGAGAAGATGGCGGCCAACTCCTAGAAGTGAGTCTCACTTCAGGAGGCATTCGTGTTCGACCACATCGGTCTACGTGTGAAGGATCTCCCCCGCGGCATCCAGTTCTACCAGTCGGTGCTCGCCCCCCTGGGCTACGTGCTCTGCCACCAGGACGCGACGAGCGCGGGCTTCGGCCCCAAGGGTCAGCCAGCGCTGTGGCTCTATCCCGCGAGCGACGCCCGGAGCACCGGACATGTCGCCTTCCGGGCCAGCGAGCGCGCCGCCGTGGACCGGTTCCACGCAGCGGGCATCACGGCGGGCGGGAGCGACCATGGCGCGCCGGGCATTCGCGCGGACTACGCGGACAACTACTACGCCGCGTTCCTCATCGACCCGGATGGGAACAACGTCGAGGCCGTTTGCCTCACGTAGAAGCCTCCAGCCGCATGCACACGCATTCAACCCTGGCGCCAACACAACACGAGCACACACACCATGGCTTCAATTCGCAAGGACATCACGACGAGCGCCACGCCCGAGTGGGTATGGGATGCAATCCGCGACATTGGCGCGCTTCACACGCGACTGGTTCCTGGCTTCGTTGTCGACACACGTCTTGAGCCAGGAGGCCGCGTGGTCACCTTCGGCAACGGGATGGTGGTCAGGGAGCCCATCGTGACGGTCGATGACGAGGGACGGCGTCTCGTCTGGGGCGCGGAAGGCGGACCGATGACCCACTACAACGGAGCGGTCCAGGTCCACGCGGAGGGCACGGGGAGCCGGGTCGTCTGGACCGCCGATTTCCTTCCTCACGAGGCGAGCGCCATCGTCGGACCGATGATCGACGAAGGCCTGGTCGCGATGAAGAAGGCACTGGACGGAGGCGCGTAGAACAGCCGCCCGGCAGGTCCGGCTCCCGAGTCAGACGATGTCGAGCCCGTACTGCGCGGCGGTCAGGTACTGAAGCATGACGAAGTAGACACTGGAGGAGGCCTTGTGGCCCGAGGCCCCCTGGTAGGACTTGATCATCTCGTTGCGCAGGGCCCGCAGCTGCGTCTTGTTCTGTGAGCGGTTGTCCGTGAAGGGATTGCTCAACTCCGCCACCAGGCCACACGCATCAGCGAAGGCGTCGAACGAGGCCCCATCCGTGTCGTCCACGACCTCGTAGTCGCCTTTCTTCTTCCCGCTGCCCTTGACCACGTCCGCCCAGAGCTGCGCGCGCACCCGCGCCCGCGACTCCGAGACACTGGTGACGAGCGCGACCTTCAGATGCTCCGCGAGCGCATCCGCGGCCCAATCCCCACCCGGCCGCACCGACGCTCCCCACGTGCCGGTGGGGTTGAAGGAGAACGTGGGCCAGAAGCCCAGATCCGCGGGCAGCCCCATCCTGCTCTCCTTCCGGATGAGCCCGACGAGCCCCTTGCGCACCTCCTCGGGCTCATGCGCGTCCGGGAAGGACAGTGTGCAATCCTTCAGGGGAATCTCCTCGCCCAGGTGGACCGGTGACGTGAGCGGATGCGTGAACACGCCCACGACCGAGTTCAGGGCCGTCACCCCGGAGGTCTTCACCTTCTTGCTGTTGTGCACGGCGTCGTACGGCGAGAAGTGGTGGAACACCTGCGCGGGCCCGCCGATGTGCAGCTCCAGCTTCTCCTTCGACGACTCCCCCAGCACGACGGGCGGCGCGGAGATGGCGTAGCAGCAGACGCTCACCCGGCTCTTTATCTTCGCGTAGACCTTCTCCAGGAGCTCGCCGCCCGCCAGGTCCAGATACGCGCACTGCGCGAGCGCGCCGCCCAGGCTGTGGCCGGTGAAGATGATCTCCCGGGGAACACGGCCGTGCATCGCCTCCAGGCAGGCCGCCGCCAGGGACTCCTGACAGCTCTCGTAGGCGTACCAGAAGCCGGCGGACAGCTTCGCGTTGCTGAACCGGCCGACCTTCACCTCCTTCAGGTGATTCATGTCGGTGACCCAGTCCGGGCTCCCCGCGCTGCTGACCAGCGCCTGCCCCAGCGCGCGTCCGCCGCTCCCGCTCCGGCTGCCGCGAAAGACCACCGTCAGCCGCTCGAGGTCGGGGTCGTAGATGGCGGCGCCCATCCAGCTGGCCCAGCCGGCCTTCGGGTGCGTCTGCGTCATCCCCGTCTTGCCCTGGAAGTAGCAGCACCGCTTCGTACCGGTCGCACCGGAGTGCTCCAGGCCCAGCAGCGTCCTCTGCCCGAAGAGGTCCGGGACCTTGATGGTGATGTCCTCCCCTTCCAGGTCCACGCCCTTCGAGAAGGAGATGGAGCGGTCCAGGTCCCGGGGTTGGAACAGGATGTACGGAGCGTCTCCCGTGCCGCCCCGGTACACGACCCCGTTATGGGGGTTCGGCGGAGTCCTCAGGTCGTATTCGATGGGGTCGAACTTGTGGCTGTCCGCTTCGCTGCCGAGCAGCCTGTGCACCTGCGCCAGGACCCGGTCCCTCGCGCCCTGCCACATCCCAGCCCCGTGGGACTCGTAGAACGGATCCATCGGGTAGACACAGCCCTGGGCGTACGCCTTGTAGGCGAAGCGGCAGTACTCCAGCATGTCCAGGGCCGTCTGGGCATTGGGATGAGGCACGGGGTGACTCCTGGGGAGCAGCAGCGAACGTCGAGAATCAAACGGGCGCTGGCGACATAGAGTCAATGGAGCGGGGCTGACCCACACGGGCCAGTTGCTCCATGAGCGCGGCACCCACCGCGTCAGGCGCTTCGAGTTGCGGGAAGTGGCCCACGTCCTCCAGCTCCAGCACCCGTGCCCGGGGCAGCGCCTGCTTCCACCGCGACAGGTGCTCGGGCTTCACGAGCTTGTCCGCCTTGCCCCAGACGACCAGCGCCGGAATGTCCGCGAGCCGGCCCAGGCCCGGCCCCTGTTCGTCCATCCACGGGCCTTCATGGGAGATGGAGCGCGCGAAGCCCCAGGTGCCCATCCGGGACGCCCGGTCCGGGAACTGCGACAGGAAGGACTGGTGCAACTCCCGCGTCAGCTTCGTGCGGCGCCCCCAGGACATCTTCACCAGCGTCCGCGCGGAGAAGTTCCAGGACAGGTAGAGCCACCGCATCAGCGCGTTGTCCACGTTGGGGCCCTTCAAGTCCCACAACCAGCTCTGCACCACGGTGAGGCTCAGCACCCGCTCCGGCGCAGCGATGGCGAGCGGCAGCGCGATGGGCCCCCCGAAGTCATGCACCACCAGGTGGAACGGCCCCAGGGACATCTGGTCGAACCACGCGCGCAGGTTCTCCACATGCCAGGGCAGTGAATACGTGCGCCAGTCCCCGGGCCTTTCGCTGTCACCGAAACCCAGGTGCTCAGGCGCGAGCACGCGGTACGACGGAGAGAGACGCCGGGCCACGTCCCTCCACTCACGCGAGGACGACGGCGTCCCGTGCACCAGCACCACCGGCGTGCCCTGCCCTTCCTCATGCCACGCCATCTCACCGCCTGGGACCTTCAGCCGCTTCATGTGCTGTCTGCCTTTCGCTTGCGTGAGGGAGTCGCGGGCCACCTTCGGGCCGCGGCACGAATCACCTCGGCGGCGGGGTAGCCGCCTTCATGCTGCAAGTACTGTTGGGAAATGCCTTCCACCATGGCGAAGAGCACCCGCGCTTCAATGCCAGACTCGGGCACCCCGCGCGCCGCCAATGCCTGCGACAACCGCTGGTGCGTGGCACCCAGGAAGTGCTCCAGCGGCAGCTTCAGCCGCGCCAACACCTCCGGCTGGTGGCGCAGGCCATGGCTCAGCCGCCAGAGGTCCCGGTGCGCGTCCATCATCTCCACGGCGGACGTGAGCAGGACCGTGACGAAACCCCGCGCGGAGGGTTCGCGGTCCGCGGCCTCCAGCGTGTGCGCGACGTCCAGCATCGACGACTGCATCAGCGCCGCGAGCACCGCCTCCTTCGACTCGAAGTGCGAATAGAGCAGCCCCACGGCGATGTCCGCCTCCTGCGCGAGCGCGCGGACACTGCTCCCGTCGAAGCCGTGACGGGAGAAGAGCCGCACCGCGGCCTGGAGCACGCGCTCCCGCGTCTTCTCCCGGAGGACTGCATTGGCGTCAGCCGTACGAGGCATGCCCCGAATCATTGAGTGAACGTTCGCTCAATGTAAAGAACTTCAGGCAGGCACGCCGCCCCACCCACCTACGCCAGGGGCATCAGGTCCGGCTCGACGAACCGGGTCCGCGCCTCGGCGCCGAAGAGGACCTCTCGGGAGTAGTAGTCCTCGAGGAGGTCCTTGCGCTGGAATCGTGGGTTGTCATTGACGAACGCCGTGAAGTCGCGCCCTGGCCCCGCCGCCGCCCGCGCACTGACGAGCTGGACCCACGCGACCGTCATGGTCTCGTGGTACTTCTCCGGAACTCCGAGTCGGCCCGTCAGCGCCCGCAGACCCGCGCGGGTGAGCTCGACGGCCGCATCACGCCCCGCCCTGAGCGTGTAGAGGTAGACCACCCGCACATGGTCGAGATGGGCGAACCCGCTCAGCTCCCCCCGTGAGAATCCTTCAAGAAACACGTCGTCATCCATGGCCATGCCTCCTCCATCTACTACGAAAACGTACTACGATTTCGTAGTAGGCGAAAGATTCAGGGGAGGCCAGAGAGCCGCTTCATCAGCGCGGTGTGTCCCCGGACAGCGTCACGGCCCGCTTCCACGAGTTTCGCGTCGACCTTCGTGAAGGCCTCCTCCGCCGCCTCGCACTGAACAGCTCCTGCGTCGGTGATCGCGACCAGCAGGGAGCGTCCATCCTCGGGGTTGCGGGAGCGCCGCACGTAGCCGTGCTTCTCCAACCGCGACACCAGGCTGGTCGCCGTGGACGCGCCGATGTGCAGCGCGGACATGACACCGGTCATCGTCATGGCGCCAGACGCCAGCACGGACAGCAGGACCGCTTCACCGGCGCTGAGACCGGTGGCTTCCAGCTCGGCCTCCAACAGCCTGGCCGCCTTGTGCCCACCCACCAGGAGCCCCGCGGTCAATCCCACCATCGACTTCGATGCAGCCACCGTTCATCCACCTCCGTCCGGATGACAGTGTGTCAGCTTGTGCTCCCATGCGGGGCACCACGGGATTGACCGCTTATTCACGAAAATATAATTTCACTGCTTGTGCGAGGGCTTCCGTCCCGGTGCCCGCACGTTCCCTGAGAGGCCGAATGAAACTGAAACTGACCCAGGCGGTGAGCGCCATCTCCCTTCTGGCCGCGGCGTGCGGCCCGATGCCGGAGGGCCCGGAGTCCGACAGCGAGCAGATCGGTCAGACGGCTCAGATGATCCGCCGCGAGCGGGCCATCCCGAACGAGTACATCGTGGTCCTGCGCGATTCGACGCAGGAGGTCCGGCAGCAGGGAGCGGCGAACATCGCCCGGGAGATGGTGTCCCTCACCAGCGGCCGCGTGCTGCGGACCTATGAGCACTCCATCCACGGCTTCCTGGCGAACATGAGCGAGGCCGAGGCCCGCCGCCTCCTGTCCGACCCGCGCGTGGCGTACGTGCAGGAGAACGGCCTCATCCACGTGTCCGCGACGCAGACCGGCGCGACCTGGGGCATCGACCGCATCGACCAGCGGGACCTGCCGCGCAACAGCTCCTACACGTACAACGTCGACGGCACCGGCGTGCACGCGTACGTCATCGACACCGGCATCCGGCAGACCCACACCGAGTTCACCGGCCGCATCGGCAACGGCTACGACTTCATCGACAACGACAGCGACCCCTCCGACTGCCATGGCCACGGCACGCACGTGTCGGGCACGGTGGGCGGCACGACCTGGGGCGTGGCGAAGAAGGTCACCCTCCACGGCGTGCGCGTGCTGGACTGCACGGGCTACGGCAACGACGCGCAGGTCATCGGCGGTATCGACTGGGTGGCGGCCAACCACGTCAAGCCGGCGGTCGCCAACATGAGCCTGGGCGATGTCGGCATCCAGGCCATCGATGATGCGACGGAGCGGCTGATCGCCGCGGGCGTCACCACGGTGGTCGCCGCCGGCAACGACAGCGCCAACGCCTGCAACTACTCGCCGGCCCGTACGCCCAACGCCATCACCGTGGGCTCCACCACCAGCACGGACGCCCGCTCGTCGTTCTCCAACTACGGGACGTGCGTGGACATCTTCGCGCCGGGCTCGAGCATCACCTCGGCGTCCAACTCCGGCAACTCGTCCAGCACGTCCATGAGCGGCACGTCCATGGCGTCGCCGCACGTGGCTGGCGCCGCGGCGCTCTACCTGAGCGCGAACCCCACCGCGACGCCCGCGCAGGTGCGCGACGCGCTGGTGAACAACTCCACGCCGAACAAGGTCACCAGCCCGGGGACCGGCTCGCCCAACAAGCTGCTGTACACGCTCTTCATCACCGGCGGCGGCGGCAGCGACACCACCCCGCCCACCACGTCCATCACCTCGCCCGCGGGCGGCGCCACGCTGAGCGGCACCGCGAGCCTGAGCGCCAGCGCCACCGACAACGTGGGCGTGTCTCGCGTGGAGTTCTTCGCGGGCACCACGCTGCTGGGCACGGCGACGGCCTCGCCGTACAGCTTCTCGTGGAACACGGCGACGGTGGCCAACGGCACCTACGCGCTGACCACGAAGGCGTATGACGCGGCGAACAACGTGGGCACGTCCGCCACGGTGTCCGTGACGGTGAACAACGGCACGGGCAGCTGCTCCATCACCGAGCAACTCCTCGCCAACGCGGGCTTCGAGAGCGGCAACACGGGCTGGACCACCTCGTCCGGCGTCATCGACGGCACCACGTCCGGCAGCGCGCCGCGCACGGGCACGTACAAGGCCTACATGAACGGCTACGGCAGCACGCGTACCGAGTTCGCCTACCAGGACGTCACCATCCCCGCCACGGCGTGCAGCGCCACGTTCACCTTCTGGGCGCGCATCACCACGGCGGAGACGACGACCACCACGGCCTACGACAAGCTGGCCGTCCAGGTCCGCAACAGCGCGGGCACGGTGCTGGCGACGCTGGCCACGTACAGCAACCTGGACAAGGGCACGGCCTACGTTCAGCGGACGTTCAGCCTGGACGCGTACAAGGGCCAGACCGTCCGCATCTACTTCAACGGCACGGAGGACTCGTCGCTGCAGACGAGCTTCTTCATCGATGACACGGCGCTGACCGTCGTCCGGTAGTCCGCCAGCGGGAAGTCGATGTCCAGAGGCCCAGCAACCCCACCGGGTTGCTGGGCTTCTCTTTTCGGTGTCAGGTGCCGGCGGACGTTCGGTGTCAGGGCCATGCGACCGCCCTGGGAGTCACGCACATGACGTGGTGGATCTACGCTCTGGCTTCCGCGGGTTTCGCCGCGCTGACCGCCATTCTTGGGAAGGTGGGGGTGGAGGGCGTGCCTTCCACGCTCGCCACCGCCCTGCGCACCGTGGTGGTGCTCGTCTTCGCCTGGACCATCGCGCTGGCCCGGGGAGAAGGCGCCGCCCTTCCCACCCTCAGCCGCCGCACGCTCCTCTTCCTCGCGCTCTCCGGCGTGGCCACGGGCCTGTCGTGGCTGGCCTACTTCCGGGCGCTCCAGCTCGCTCCCGCCTCGCGCGTGGCGCCCATCGACAAGCTCAGCCTGGCCCTCACGCTCGTCCTGGCGTGGGGCCTGCTGGGCGAGCCCATGTCGTGGAAGCTCGTCGTGGGCGTGGGGCTGATGGTCTGCGGCGCGCTGTTGACGCTGGGCTGACGGCCAGCCTCAGGCACCGGGGGCGCTTCGCCGCGAGGGGCGCAGGTGCACCGGGGGGCCTTCCGGCGCGGGGAGGATCCACGCCTTGGGTCCCAGGCTGTCCTCCTCCTTCGCCAGGTCCACGTGCGGATCCACCAGCGGCTCCGACATCCGGCCGTTCAGGGACACCCGCACGTCGGCCCGGACCTCCATGGGGTGGTGCGTGTTCGCCTCGAAGTCCCGGGCAATCCTGTGGGCCAGTTGCAGGATGAGGTCCGGCTGCACCGCCATCTCCCGCTCCTGCAACCGCGTGAGGTACTGGCTGGGCGGAACGTGCCACTCCCGGCCGGTGACGCTGTCACGCACCAGGAACGTCGCGCTGCCGTTCTTCTCCCGCGTCATCACCCGCCACGAGAAGCGCATCCCCTGCTCGTGCCAGAGCACGTTGCCGCCATACGCGTGCGTGCGCAGCGGCAGCGCCACCTGGAGGACCGCGTAGGTCAACGCCGCTCCCAGCGCCAGGCGGCCCTTCCAACCCGGCACCACCAGGGTCGCGCCTTCGCCCACCCCGGAAGGACGCACGGCCAAAGGAAGGCGCCGCACCCGGGCCGCGAGCACGCGCGGCCACGACGGGTCGAAGAACACCAGCGCCGCCGTCACCATGATGAAGGGGAACATCCCGATGGGGAACAGCACGAACGTCACCGCGTGGAAGCCCAGCACCACGACGTACGCGAACGGCCGCGTGCGGCGCCACATGAGGAACAGCACGATGGTGGTGTCGAACAGCATCCCGCCCCAGGCCGCCGCGTACGCCATCCAGCGCTGTTCCAGGAGCGGCCCCACCCACGGCAGCCCCGTGCGGGCGGCCAGCCAGATGTTCAGAGGCTGCGCGTGCACCAGCCAGTCCGTGGTGACCTTCGCCAGCCCCGCGAACACGTAGACGACGGACACCTGGAAGCGCAGCAGCACCGTGCACCACGCCGGCAGCCAGTCCCGCCGCAGCGCCGGCTTGCGCCACGCGTCCACGGAGAAGGCCCGGTGCGCGGGCACGAAGCACATCAGCCCCAGCAGCAGGCTCACCAGGTAGTAGTGGTTGAGGTAGTTCGTCACGTCGAGCAACTGCACGTAGGCGAACACCCCGAACAGCAGCACCACCGTCACCCGGTAGAACAACCCCACCATCAACAGCGCGCCCAGCACGCCCATCACCATGAAGAGCGCGGGCATCCAGTCACCCGGGAGGACCGGCACCCAGCCGAACCCCCAATAGGTGAAGCGGAAGCGGGGCTGCGCGAACAACACGCCCACCCAGCCGTAGGCCAGGAAGCGCACTGCCGATACGGTGATGAGCAGCCCCAGCGCCACCCGGAACGCCGCCAGCGCGGCGATGTCCCGGGGCGCCAGCAGCCACGCCCACTCCCGTGCCAGCGGCCTGCTCCCGCCGACAGCCACGTCAGTCATTATCTCCCTCGAGGCCCGCGGGCGGCTCCAGGTCCAGCGTGGTGATGAAGTCCGTCTTGAGCGTGTCCGTGATGCCCTTGAAGTCGTTGTAGACCGTCATCACCGACGGCTTGTCCTGCACCAGCGCCTGAGCGAGGTCTGCTTCTTCCACCGCGACCAGCGCCGCGTCGGCCTCCACCACCTCCTGGCGCATCCGCGTGGCCACGCCTTCCGCGCCCACCGCCGCCAGCACGTCGTCGAAGCCCGGGCCCGTGAAGTCCGGGCCGCAGCCGTCCATGAGGCGGCGGAAGCCCACCAGGTTCTGCCGCAGGTTCTGTTTCGAGCGGCCCGCGAACTGCGACTCCAAGAGCTCCGGGCAGATGGACGACGAGCAGTCGCGCAGCGCCAGCGGCCGCGCCAGCTTCTGGTCCTTGCCCTCGCGCTCCACGTAGAAGAGCGCGTCGCTCATCGCGTTGAGCGCCACCTGCGTCGAGGGGAACACCGCGTTGCCGGAGCCCGCCGTCGCCAGCGTCTTCAGGAAGTTGCCGCCCTCCGGCGCCCACGCGGTCACCAGCGCCTGCGCGTGCTTGTGCACGTCCGCCGCCACCACCGCCGCGTAGGCCCGCTTGCGCGCCGCCCGCTCGTCCGCGGACAGCGCCGCCCACGTCCCCTGCGCCACGATGACGGAGTTGGGCCCACACGCCGTCTCCGCGCCCTCGTAGAAGAGCAGGTACTCCAGCGCCAGGAACCCGCGCCGCGTCACCAGGCTGGAGGAGAAGCTGGCCGACTCGTAGCCCTTGGACACGAGCTGCTCCTCGATGGAGCACCGGTTGTAGAGCGGGAACGAGTGGATGTTGTCGCGGATCTCCGCGCCGCCCGGGCTGCTGCGCGGCGCCGCGGGCCCCACCTGCATGGGCTCCATCACCTGCCAGACGTCCATCGCCTCGTGGAACGCCGTGCGCGCCGCCGTCCGCGCCGCCGCGTCCGGCGCGTCCCGCAACGCCGCCGTCGCGGTCTGGAGCGCCGTGGCCTTGGGCAGGAACTCCCGCGCCGTCCCCAGGATGCACTCGCCCGCGGCGCTCAGCAGCTGCGCGCGCACGTCCGTGCCGCCGTCCCCGGGGCCAGGCTCCACCGGCTTGGGCTTGTTGTCGCTGCACGCCACACACAGCACCGCGGTGAATGCCAGGGCCCTCACTCCCAGCCGGGAGGGCGCATCAGGACGGGCTTTGAAGACAGTCATGGGATCCGCGAGTATCAAACCCAAGTTGCGAATGACAATTATTATCGAAACCGGGATGTCGTCTTGACTTCGAAGGACTCGCAGTCTACTCACCGCCCCGAAACGCGTATGAAAATGAGAATCGTTCTCAGATTCGCCACCACAAATGAGACGTCTCTCATTTACGGCCAGCCAAAATGAGAATCCCTCTCATATTTCACTCATCCCCTACCCGAGGGTCGAAAATGACTAATCAGAGGAAGCACCGGAGCATCACGAAGCTGCTGCCCAGCATGCTGGTTCTGGGCCTGACCGCGACCTACATGGGTGGGTGCGGTGACGACGAAGAGCCCACCCCGACGCCGGACGCGGGCACCAACACGGACGCGGGCACCAACACCGACGCGGGTACCAACACCGACGCGGGCACGAACACCGACGCGGGCACGGACGCCGGCACGGTCACGCCGGACACGGACCTGGCGTTCGTGCGGCTGAACACCAATGGCTCTGTGGACACCAGCTACGCCTCGAACGGCATCTCGCGCGTGAGCCTGGGCACGGGCGCCGGCACGGTGCGCGACGCCATGTGGAGCGTCAGCCGCGACGCGCAGGACCGGCTGGTGGTGTTCGCCACCAAGAAGGCGGAAGGCACGCGCACGGACACCGACCGCGTGGTCGCCCGCATCACCACCAATGGTGCGCTGGACGAGACCTTCAACGCGAACCCCACGGCGACGAAAGAGCGCAAGGGCTTCTACGCGCTGGACATCGGCGGCCTGGGTGACTCCGCCCGCCACGGTCTGGTGCAGCCGGACGGGAAGATCATGTCCGCCGGCTACCTGTCGCAGCCCACGGGCGTGGGCGCGCAGTCCGCCAACCGCATCGTGATGCTGCGCCTGGATGAGGCGGGCACGGTGGACAACACCTTCGGCTCCAAGGGCGTGGTGAACTCGGCGCCGTTCGCCACGAACGACCCGACCAAGGAGTGGGGGCTGTCCGAGGCCTACGCCGCGGTGCGCCTGTCCAATGGCTCCTACGTCACCACCGGCTACGGCCGGGCGGCGGGCGTGGCTCGCACCACGGTGGACCTCATCTCGTTCCGCTACACCGCGACGGGCGCGCTGGACACCACGTTCGGTACGAACGGCGCGTTCATCCTCGACCTGACCGGCGACAACGACCGCGGCCGTGACGCGGTGGCGCTGAAGGACGACCGCGTGTTCATGGTGGGCAGCGGCACCCGGACCGCCGGCAACATCGATGCCCTGGCGGTGGTGCTGACGGCGGACGGCCAGCCGGCCACGGTGGACGGCTTCACCGAGGGCTACAAGCTCTACTCCTTCGACCGTCCGGACGAGGCCTTCTTCGACGTGGAGAAGAAGGACGTGGGGGACGAGGAGTACGTGGCCGCCGCGGGCTACCGCGCCGGTGGCAGCCAGGACGACGACGCCATCCTGCTCATCCGCAACATGACGACGGGCACGGAGTTCGTGGGCGCGGTGCCCTTCTCCGAGACGGAGAACGACCGCTTCTGGGGCGTGACGTTCGGCCCGGACAACAAGGTGTACGCGGCGGGCTTCGTCACCGAGGGCGGTGACAACCGCTTCGCCGTCGCGCGCTTCAACCTGGACGGCACGCGCGACACCACCTTCGGCACGGGTGGCATCGTCACGGTGAACGTCATCGCCGGCAAGCTGGACGAGGCCGCTCGCGCCATCGCCGTGCAGGCCGACGGGAAGATCGTCATCGCGGGCGCCGCCGAGGCGCAGGAGTAGGCGTTCACGCAGTCGCGGTCGGCGGCGGTCTTCCGGGCCGGCGGGGAGGTTCCACTCCCCCGCTGGCATGGTCGACCGCCGCACCTCTTCGCACGTTCCTCCGGGAGTCTTCGTCCTCATGGGTGCACCGACCTGGGCAGTCGCCGTCGTTTCCTTCGTTGTCTCCTCGTCGGCCCCGGCCCAGACGCCGCCGCCCCCACCAGAGTCTCCGCGGGCTCCGGCCGAGGCTCCGCTGGCACCTCCGCCGGCCGCGTCCGAGCCCCCTGC